>CAZCPH010000363.1:0-3994 GCA_964500105.1 uncultured Mariniphaga sp.
AAATAAGGTTTTTGCCGGTTTAAAAAGTCAGTAAAAACAATCCCCAGTATATTTGCAGCTTCATTTAAAATCTCTTCCTGTGAAAAGCTGGCTGTCAAAATGTTTTCAACCGTGAATCCATTTTGTTTCAAAAAATCAATTGCTTTTCTGTCTTCATTCTCTTTTAACCGGCTTAAAATTAAACTTGCCTTGTATTTGTGAAACAGTGCTTTGTTGTCAATGAATCCGGTATTCACAAAAAATGTTGCAGGAATTCCCTTTCTCCGCAAAACAGGTGCAACAATGTCGTGACATTCCCGAAGCCCGTCGTCGAACGAAAGATGAAATACCTTTTTGCCTGAACATGCCGTCTTTTTCAATTCTTCAAGAGAAACCGGAGTAAAAAACTTCAGAAAGAAATCGAGTTCCTTTTCAAATTGTGCCACATTCCGGTAAGGATAATTCAGAATATGTGGCAAATACTCGTCGCTTACCACATGGTAAAAAGGTAAAAAACAAGGCGTTTCCCGCTTAAAAAGCCACTTTTCGGAGAAAAAATGACCAAGCATTTTGCTCAGGTTACGCGGCCGGTTTTTCATTACAACTTTCGTTTTAACCATTTTACAGGAAATGGCAACCGGTTTATTTTCATGCGGTAATAGGTTTCGGGCGTGGCACCAAAACCTTCAAAAAAACGGGCTATGCCCGGAATCGTGGAACCTTCGAAATCGAGAGTCAGATTTTTCCCTGAACACGATTTCAAAAAATGATCGATCAGAAAAAACATGGCTCTCATCTCCTTCCCTTCCCGGGTAGAAACTGCATTCAGATAGATAATCCGATCTTTCCAGCGCAGAAAAAATACGGCGGCACACAACACATTTCCGGGAGAATAAACGCCCACAATTTCACCAATTCCTTTGTACTGACTGTAGGCAATAATACTTTTCAGCTTCTGAAATGCTGATTTCTGAAAACCGGCGGTTATACTTTTCAGTTTCAATTCCAGAAACTCTTCCAGCCGAATACCTTCCACGTAATTCAGCCTGTTGTTGTTGGCTTTGGCAATATTTCGATGCGTATTTTTTGAATAGGCAGAGAAAAGCGTCTCGTAATCGGTGGCCAGAAGCAAAAGGTAATTTTTTCGTGAGAAAAACTGAGCTGATTTCAACTGTTTTGGCGGCAGATTCAACGCATTTAACTGTATGTCTGAATACCTGAACTTCCGGGCAATTTCCGTAAAAAACTCAACTGCAATTTCAGCAGGTGCCGATGGAACAATTCCCAGTTGCTGGCAATACAACGGCTGATACAAATAGCTGACACCCAGCTTCTTTTTTATCGGAAGAGGCATCACAAATTCGTAATCGCCCCATATCAATGCATCCCAAACTACCGCAGTACGGTCGAGGTACCAGCTTGCGGCATAAACCCGGCTGTTCGGCGCCTCGTCGATGCAACGGTCCCACTTTTCGTAATCTATTTCGCTGTGATGCAGATATTTCAGTTTTCCCGCTTCAAACATCTGATAATTCAAAACCCAGTTTATTCATTTTCTCAAAAACCCCGCGATACCCTTTCCATTCCCCTTCATCGTTCACCGTTTCGTTGTGCCAGATTGCCGAAAAAGTTCCGCCAACCTTTTTTACTTCCTGCATCAGCATTTCAATTTCGGCAAAGGCTTCATCCGGCTGCAACTTCAAATAATGACGCAAAGTAACATCCATCACCTGAAACGGAACTATTTTTAAAGAAGTTACAGCTTCCCTTTTCAAATCGTAAAAAAAGTACGGGGTGCAAATTCCGGCCCTGAAACCGGTATGCGAGGCATGCCCCATTGTGTAATCTTCGGAAATACCATTCTTTATTAAACGCCGGTAGGTTCGCGGAAACTTCAGCCTTAAAAAATGCTGCCGGCTTTTGGTTACATCCAGGCCTGTAATTTTTTTCAACCGCTCAACTTCGGCTGACAAACGCTTTTTTCCGCTCTTTTTGGCCGTTGAATATGAAGGGTGAATTCCAACGGTATATTTTTCTGCCGTTTCCTGAATAAGTTTCCGGAAACGTTTGTTTTTCCACGAAATATTTTTGTCGAACCGATTGTAATCGCCCAAAAGAAAGAAACAGAGCACCTTGCTTTCATTTCCCGAAAAAACTTCGTCGATGTAACTGTAGGTGTCATATGGATCTTTTTCCTTCTTCCGCAATACATTCACTCTCCTTGAAAATTCGGAAAACTCTCCTTTTGAAACCGCTTTAACCAGTGCACCGGCCGTCCGTGCAAATCCTTTGCCGGAAAACGCCCAGGCATTATCAACATCAATGGTAGAAAGGTAATTAAACGTTGGCTCTGGTATCTGAATTTCAGGAAATCTTTTTTTCAGTTTTTCTCCCAAAAGCCGGGCCCAAATGTTTACAACCGGTTTTTTCAGCAAGTCGTATTTCACAAGAATGCTTTCTTCTGCGGGATAACGGTTATGCTTATCTTTCTGAAAATCGAGGTACTCTTCGTACCTGGAAACGAGGTAGAACGATGCAGCCAGCGGATCAAACGGCAGGTCGGAATCTTTTGAACTTTCGAAAAAATACTTTTCACCCTTGTACCAAACCGATTGAATATTTGGCTGAATGAGTGCTTTACAGTGCATAAACCGGTGTGGCTTAATGTAAAACTCGTCGCCAAATTTCTCGTATGAATAATTCAGTTTTGGCAAATCGGATTTTAAAAATTCGGTTGATTTTTGTGTAAACGAGACTTCAATCTCCAGAATGGTGGTAAAAATCACCTTGGCAATATATTCAATCCTGGGAGTTAACTCGTCGGCATAGACTAAAATCATAACGGTTTTGGTTTTTTAATACAACATTCCTTCGTCGGCAAGGCTAAGATAGCGGTTTTGCCCAATAATGATGTGATCGAGCACCGAAATATCCATTGTTTCGGCCGCCTGTTTTGTTTTCCGTGTAATTTTCAAATCGGCATCGGAAGCCTCCATAGTACCCGAAGGATGGTTGTGGCAGAGAATGATTGAAACGGCCTGTTTCTCCAAAGCAGTTTTCAGTATTATCCGCACATCAATAACGGTTCCGGTCATTCCGCCCTGGCTAATTCTGAAGTGGTCAATAATTTTGTTGCCGCGGTCGAGCAGCAATACCCAAAACTCTTCGTGGTTAAGATCGCCCAGCAGAGGCATAAAAAAATCGGCTGCATCTTTACTGCTGGTAATTTTCTTTTTCACAAAAACCTCGGCTTCCTTTCGCCGTTTGCCCAATTCAAGTGCAGCGACAATGGAAATGGCCTTGGCTTCGCCTATTCCTTTAAAAGTTTTGAGGTAATCTATGCCCTTTCGTCCCAAATCGTTCAGATTGTTATTGACAGAAGTCAGAATGCGCCGGGCCAGCTCTACGGCAGTTTCATCGAGGTTTCCCGAACCAATGAGAGTGGCAATCAGTTCGGCATCGGTTAACGAACGCGGCCCCTGGGAAAGCAGCTTTTCGCGGGGACGGTCTTCCACCGCCCACTCTTTAATGTTCAGTTTCTTGTATTCGCTCATTTTACTGGAGTTTCCTAAAAATAAGCATTTTTCGAAAAACTGAAAACAGGAAGCAAACATTTTGGCACTAAAAAAGCCCCTCCGGAATCCGAAGAGGCTTTAACCATATCATGAAAAATTCTGTACTACAGATTGTTTACCTGAACTGCCAGTTTTGACTTCAGGTTGGCAGCTTTATTCTTGTGAATGATATTCTTTTTGGCCAGTTTATCAATCATTGAAACTACCCTGGGATAACTTTTTGCGGCTTCTTCCTTATCGGTTTCATTCCGCAATGCTTTTACTGCGTTACGGGTTGTTTTGGCATAATACCTGTTGCGTACCCGTGCTTTTTCGTTTTGCCTTATTCTCTTTAAAGCTGACTTGTGATTTGCCATTTCTTTTTTTTAAAATCCTTAAAAAATTTAAGTAGCCCGTAGGGGATTCGAACCCCTGCTACCAGGATGAAAACCTGGCGTCCT
>CAZCPH010000364.1:0-3986 GCA_964500105.1 uncultured Mariniphaga sp.
AACAGGTGCAGTCAATTTCAACGACTGGGAATACAACCGGTCGCAGTGGTGGAGCGGAGTTCATCAAAATTTAGCAGGTGGAGGAACTGTTGATCCAAACGGAGGTTCGGTTGCACTGGCGGAAGGAAACCCGGAACTCTACCTGGAAGAGTGGCCGCCCGATTCAACCGTAAAAATTCTCGACCATTGGTTCGGGGAAGATGGCATCGGCCTCGATTCCAGCAAAATACGCTATTGGAGCATGGACAACGAACCGGAAATATGGAACGGCACCCACGACGATGTAATGCCAGAACTGATTTCAGCAGAAGAATTTATGCAAATTTACTTTGAAGTGGCAAAAAAAGCGCGGGCAAAATTTCCGGGAATAAAGCTATGCGGGCCTGTTCCCGCCAACGAATGGCAATGGTACAACTGGAACAACGATGCCATTTCCTACAAGGGCAAAAACTATCCATGGATTGAGTATTTTATTCTGCGGGTGGCCGAAGAACAAAAAGCAACCGGAATCCGTCTGCTGGATGTGCTTGATATCCACTTTTACCCCGGAGAAACCAATCCGGAAGATATTGTGCAGTTTCACCGGGTCTATTTCGACAAAACCTATGTTTATCCCGGGGCAAACGGTGTGAAACGTATAAATGGAGGCTGGGATAACAGCCAGAATAAAGAATTTATTTTTGCGCGGTGCGAAGAGTGGCTGAAAAAATATGTTGGACCAGACCATGGCGTTACTTTCGGTGTTTCCGAAACCTCGGTGAACACCAATAATCCCAATGTGATTGCGTCCTGGTACGCTTCCACACTGGGCGAATTCGCCAAAAACGGAGTTGACTTTTTCACTCCATGGGACTGGAAAACCGGAATGAGCGAGGTAATCCACCTGTTTGGCAACTATTCAAAACCATTTTTTGTGGCCGGCAATTCGTCCGACGAGACTTTCGTTTCGGCCTACCCTACTTTCAGCCAAAACAGCGATTCCCTGACGCTGTTTCTGGTGAACAGACATCAAACCGAAACCAAAACAGTAGAAATCGATATCCAAAATTTCATCATCGCCAACGGCTCTGTTCAAATGCTTTCGCTTTCTGACCTGCCCCAAAATGAAACATTTGCTTCACGCACTCAGAATGCCCTGAAATCCGGAGAAATAAACAGTTCAAACTATTTTCTGACAGCAGAACTTGCGCCGCTTTCGGTAAATGCTGTTCTTATGAAAGCAGCGCCCGACAAAACCCGGCATGTTTCAGCAAACCAGGAACAGATTAAAATTTTCCCCAACCCGGCAAAAGACAAAGTAAAAATTGAATTCTTTTTACCCGAAAGCAGTAAAGTGAAAGCCGAACTGATGAACCTGAACGGCCAGAAATTGTCCGGTTTGCTGGATAGTCATTTTTATACCGGTTGGAACAAAACCGAACTAAACCTCACTGGCTTCCCTTCCGGAATCTACTGGATTTCCTTTCAAACAGGGAATACCAGAAAAAGCTTTAAAATCATTCTTCAATCCAATTAAATTCAGTATTCAATGAAAACACTCATCTTCATTCTTTTAGCTGTCGTTTTTTCCGTAACAACCAATAACCTGGAAGCTCAACCCGTGAAAGAACACGGACAACTGGCGGTAAACGGGAAATTTCTGGTAAATCAGCAGAGTGAACCGGTAATGCTAACCGGTGTGAGCTACGGATGGAACAACTGGTGGCCGCGTTTTTACAACGAAGAATCGGTAACCTGGCTGGCCGAAGACTGGGGTTGCAGCGTGGTACGTGCGGCTTTGGGCGTTGGGCCGCGTGGAAGTTACCTGGACCGCAAAGAATGGTCGCTGGAGAAAATTGAAGCCGTAATTGAAGGGGCCATTCAAAACGATATTTATGTTATTATCGACTGGCACAGCCACGAATTTCACGAGGAAGAGGCCAAAGCATTTTTTACGGAAATGGCAAAAAAATACGGTGATCATCCGCATGTGATTTACGAAATTTTTAATGAGCCGGTGCGTGATTCGTGGGAAAAGGTAAAAGCCTATTCCGTTGAAGTAATAAAAGCCATTCGGAAGCACGACCCCGACAATATTATTCTGGTAGGTAATCCGCACTGGGACCAGGACATCCACATTGTGGCCGACTCGCCCATTGAAGGATTTGACAACCTGATGTACACCGTTCATTTTTATGCAGCTACCCATAAACAGGAACTGCGTGACCGCTGCCGGTATGCCATCGATAAAAACATTCCTGTTTTTATTTCCGAATCGGCAGGCATGTCGGCCAATGGCGACGGACCAATCAATTACGAGGAGTGGCACAAGTGGATCGACTTCATGAAAGAAAACAAAATCAGCTGGGTGAGCTGGTCGGTTTCCGACAAGGATGAAACATGTTCCATGCTCAAACCATCGGCAAGTGACACCGGGGGCTGGACAGAAGAAGACTTAAAAGAATCGGGACTTAAAACCAGGGAGTTGCTTCGGGAAATGGCCGGATTAAAAGAATAACCTAAAATTATCAGAATGAAAAAGTTTTTTCTATACTCCATTTTATTGATGTTCACTTGTAATACAACCTTTGCTCAAATTTTTGAAGCTGAAGATGCTGTATTATCAGGAGGAGTTACTGTGGACACATACAACAGTGTAAGCTGTGCCTATATGGCCGGCAGCGGCAGTATTAAATTCACTGTGAATATAACTTCGGCAGGTACTTATAAACTAACCATCAGGGCGGCAACACCTTTGGGTGAAAAAACGCAGGACCTGTATGTGAATGATGCACACGTTGGCCAGGTAAAATTTAACTCCAACAATAGCTGGTTTGACCAAAATGCCGGTGCTCTATATTTATCAGCCGGTGATAACACCATTGAAATCAGAAAAAGCTGGGGGTATATGTATTTCGATAAAATTACATTAGAAGAAATTCCACCCAACGATTATAGCCTAACCGACAGCGTATTGGTTAATACGGACAGCAATGAAAAAACAAAAAATGTTTACAGTTACCTGCGCTCGCAATATGGAAAGAATATTATTTCAGGGCAAACATCATACTGGGACGAATTAATTGCGGTTGCCGGAAAAACACCGCTTGTGCGTGCTTTCGATTTTCAATCGTACACTGTTGGGTATCCCTATTTATGGAACAACTCGGTTGGCGGACATACCTTTGGGTGGACAGACAATGGTGCAACTCAGAACGCAATTGACTGGTATAAAAGCACCGGCGAAAAAGGTATTGTTTCGTTTCAGTGGCACTGGCATTCGCCATTTGGAGGAGAAGTTTCAACAAATACATTTTATACCAGCGAAACAACCTTTGATGTGAGCAGGGCGGTTACACACGGCACAGCGGAATATGATGCTGTTATAGCCGATATTGATTCAATCGCTTCGCAATTAAAACGGTTGCAAAATGCCGGTGTACCTGTACTTTGGCGGCCTTTGCACGAAGCCGGCGGCGGCTGGTTTTGGTGGGGTGCAAAAACAGCAGAAGATTGCCTGGATTTGTATGACATCCTGTACGACAGATTAACAAACCATCATCAACTGAACAACCTGATTTGGGTTTGGTCATCACCCGAAGCCGATTGGTACCCGGGAAACAGCAAAGTTGACATCATCGGGTTTGATTCCTATCCGGGTGAATTTGTGTACAGTTCACAAAAATCGGTTTTTAACCAACTCTACGATATCGTTGAGGGAAAGAAAATGATTGCGATGACGGAAAACGGGCCAATCCCCGATATTGACAAATGTATTGCTGAAGATGCCATGTGGCTTTATTTTTCGTCGTGGAGCGATTTGGTTGCAGCACAAAATTCAAGCGAACATATTCAGCAGGTATATGCCCACGAAAATGTAATCACACTCGAAAATGTACTTTCGTCATCAACATTTGATGAGCAAATCATTTCACCCGTTTTCCACATATACCCCAACCCGGCAGCAGATGTGCTGAACATTGACTTTTTGGGAGAACCGGAACCAC
>CAZCPH010000365.1:0-3770 GCA_964500105.1 uncultured Mariniphaga sp.
ACTGGAACTGGATAAAAACGATAACGATCTCAAAGAGGTTCAGTTGATCCGAATAGCAGAAAAAGGCGGGTTTGAAATAGTGAAAACGAGCACTCCAGCACAGTGGGGAAAATACCTCCGGTTCAACTACTACCAGTTCAACTTTTCAGAAATAAAAAAACCGGGGATTTACCAGGTTGTTTACGGCAATTACAAAACCGAACCGTTTAAAATTGACAACGACATTTACGAACGTCATGTTTGGCAACCCACACTGGAATATTTTCTGCCGGTGCAAATGTGCCACATGCGCATAAACGAAGGGTACCGCGTTTGGCACGACCTCTGTCACATGGACGATGCCCTGATGGCACCGGTGGACACGAACCATTTCGACGGGTATTTGCAGGGCCCGTCAACACTAACCGACTTTGAGCCGCTGGAACAAGTTCCCGGCCTGAACACAGGTGGCTGGCACGATGCGGGCGACTACGACTTACGTGTGGAATCGCAGGCAGGTACAATCTGGACACTGGCCCTGGCGTACGAAGAGTTCGGCGTAAACTGGGACCAGACTTCCATCGACCAGCACAGCCGGATTGTTGAAATTCACCGGCCCGACGGAAAACCCGACATTTTGCAGCAGGTTGAACACGGTGTACTTTCCGTTTTGGGAGGCTACCAAAATCTGGGACGACTCTACCGGGGAATAATCTGCAACGACCTGCGGCAGTATGTACTGTTGGGCGACGGCGCAGCCATGACAGACGGCCTGAAATACAATCCGGAACTGACTGAAAATGAACGCACCGGAACCGAATCGGGCAAAACCGACGACCGGTGGGTGTTTACCGAAGAACACCCGGGGCACGAGTATGCAGCCATTCAGGCACTGGCGGCAGCAGCCCGCGTTTTAAAAGGCTACAACGACACCCTTGCACAGCAAAGTTTACAGGCGGCGGAAGAATTGTATAAACTTGATCGGGACAACTCCAACCGCTGGGCAACGGCAAAAATCAATGCGGCTGTGGAGCTGTTTGTAACAACCGGTTCCGACAGGTATAAAAATGACCTGCTGGCCATGGAAGAACAAATTGCAAACAATATAGGATCAGTAGGTTACAGCATTTCGCGTATAATCAACAAACCCGGGTTTGAGGCAATTCGGGCAAGCCTGACTCCGGCATTTCAAAAACTGCAACTTGACCTGGCTGACCGGCAAAAGGAAAATCCGTTCGGTGTGCCTTACAACATCCGTATCTGGGGTGATGGATGGGGAATTCAGCGGCTGGGTATGCAGCACTATTTTTTGCATAAAAATCTGCCGGATTATTTCGACAACAGCTTGCTGCTGAATGCGCTTAATTTCATTTTGGGTAACCATCCCGGGGAAAACACCTCGTCGTTTGCATCGGGTGTTGGTTCGCGATCGCTGCTGGTAGCTTACGGCATAAACCGCGCCGACTGGTCTTTTATTCCCGGCGGCGTGGCTTCCGGCACAGGAATCATCAGGCCCGATTTCCCAGAATTGAAAGAATGGCCGTTCTTTTGGCAACAAACGGAATACGTTATGGGCGGTGGCGCCACACATTTTATGTTCCTTGCCCTGGCAGCCAACAAATTACTGAACGATTAATATGTAGTGGTCATATCCTCATCCACACAAATCGTAAAATCGGCTTTTCCGGAGTTTTCTTCGGTAAGTTCCGAAATATCGGTTTGCGAAACCGTTGTTAACGTTACGATATTCAACCCGGGATTGTGCTGTTTGAGATACCAGTAAATGCTCTCAAAATTATCGGAGTGGTAGGCACCGTGGTAATGAATAAGCTGTTTTTCGGGCGACCAGTTTTCCAGGATAAAGTGCGCCATGGTGGCATCTTTAATGGCTTGCGCTTTGGGAAAATTTTCGTTTACATGGCTGCCCATTCCTTCCATATTCAGCATGTTTTTGTACGCAGGCAACTCCGGGTCGTAAAGCACCGGCAAAGGAGGTAAAAAGGCTTTGGCCTCATCTGAAAGTTCCTCCAGTCCTTCGAAACCTTTGGAATTGACCAGCGATGCGTACCGGCGCGGAATATTGGTGGCCACAAACCGAAGTTCATTTTTTCGCGCAAACTCCACCAGCGGTTTGTAATCAGTTTTGTAGTTGTTCCACAAACGCACTTCGGCTTCAAACCGCATTTGCGAAATAAGCCCGCTGAAATATTCATCCAGAATCAGCTGATTGTCGCTTTCAAACATCTCGGCGCCCAAAACCAGGTTCGAATCTTTCAGTTCATATAAATCTTTAGTGAGCTCCAGCTGAAGCCAGTGTGCAATGGCGTTGTTGTGCAGCTCGCCAAACAAAACAATGTCGGCCTCTTCTATCTGCTTCAGCATTTTTTCGTATTTCACTGTTTTCCCTTTTTCATCAAAAAGAAGGTAGGCGGGTTTTTTGGTTTTAAATGCTGTTAAAGCAAAAAACAAAATCAAAAGTAAAACGGTATATTTCTTCATTTTTATTTTCATTGACATGTTCGTTAAACAAATTTATCTACATTCGGTTTGTGGAAAACAAATTAAAGTTCAAAACTATAAAAATTAATGGTAGAATCAGGTTGGTTTTACAGCACTGTGATTGATCCGGTGCTGGCGGGAATGCGAAATAAGGTGGCCGGAATTATTCCGAAGGGACAAACCATTCTTGATGTTGCCTGTGGCACAGGTGCCCAGGTTTTTGAGCTGGCCGCGACTGCAAAGGATGTCACAGGCATTGACCTGTCGGAATCGATGATTCGGAAAGCAGAACAAACAAGGCAAAAACGAAACATCTCCAACGTTCATTTCCGGGTTTGCGATGCTACCGGAAAGTGGAAATTTGAAGACAATCAATTCGATGTTGCAATTATTACTCTGGCGCTGCACCAGTTTCCGCCCGAGAATTACGCAACCATTTTAGACGAAATGAAACGGGTGGCAAATCAGATTGTTATTGCAGATTATGCTGTTCCGCTGCCCCAAAACATCACCGGATGGGGAAGCCGCACAGCCGAATTTTTTGCCGGACGCGAGCATCACCGAAACTTCAGAAAATATTACCGGAAAGGTGGATTAAAAACCATCGCTGCTGAAAATAATCTTATTGTTCAACACAAAGTTTCTTTTGCCAGGGGAGCATTTCAACTGGTGGTCTGTTCCTAAAACATAAAACAGTTTTAAATACATGAAACTTTTTCGCATCATCATATTTTCTCCTCTGGCATTATTCAGACTGCTGTTTATTCTTGCTGTTTCGGCATTTGTAGTGGTGGTTGGCTGGATTTGGCTGAGAATATCCGGATTCAGCCGCAAACTGCAAAACTGGTCAATGCGTACCTGGGGAAAAAGTATATTGTTTGTTTGTGGAATCAGAATCAACAAAAATGAACTTCCCGAAGATTCTCATTTCATTCTGATGCCCAATCACCGCAGCTACCTCGATATTTTTATTGTGGCGGCACTCACCCCGGCGGCATTTGTGGCAAAAGCTGAACTCAAAAGATGGCCTTTTCTGAAAACCGGCGCCAGAATTACCAACACCATTTTTGTTTCGCGTACCGAACTGCAAAGCCTTATTGCCACCATGAACAAAATAAAAGCTTCGGTTAAAAAAGGCATTCCGGTTGCACTTTTTCCGGAAGGTACTTCGTACAAAGGCCCACTTACCAAACCGTTCAAGAAGGGCAGTTTTAAAATTGCCACCGAAACCAATATACCGGTCATTCCCACGGCCATTCATTTTGAAGATGAAAACGATGCCTGGGTGGATG
>CAZCPH010000365.1:3780-3986 GCA_964500105.1 uncultured Mariniphaga sp.
GACACTTTTATTGGCCATTTTTTCCGGCAAATGGGAAAACCAGTAACCCGTGTGACTATCCGTTTCGCTAGTCCGGTTTCCAGCAGCGACTACAAATTGCTAATGCAGGAAACCCGGAACCAAATCGATACCATGTTAAGAGAAATTCAATCAGGCACCCGGTAATCTGTTCTTTTTTCTTTTAAACCAGTAAAACACTGGAATGC
>CAZCPH010000366.1:0-3975 GCA_964500105.1 uncultured Mariniphaga sp.
GTCCAGCACTTCTATAACCGGATAATCAATGGCCGATTCTGCCAGTCCGGGTTCCAGTGTGACTTCAATATCTTCAACCGGAACAAATGCCGGAGGGAAGGTATCGAGCACAGTAACCGTTGTCCACGCTCTTGCAATGTTACCCTCTGCATCTTCGACGGTAAGCCGGGCGTGGATTATCCCGTCGCGCAGCTGTTCGCAGGTGTAAATGCGCGGATAAGCGCTCAGGTCGAGTTCCTCAAATGGTGTGCTTTCGTCTGTTGTTCCGTCGGCCATTTCTTCCAGGTCTTCACGGGTAAGTTCATAGCGTCCTGTTTCGTCAAGATAAACTTCAATGGGGTTGGCTTTAACAACAGGAACACCACCGGCTGCAGAAACGACTGTCAGGGTAAATGTTTCAGAAACGCTTCCTCCTTCACTGTCTTCAACTGTTACGGTAACCAGCGCTTCGCCAAGTTCACCAGGAACAAGAGTGATTTCCAGTGAGCCGGTTTCGCCGGATGTGTAATTCACCTCAATCGAACTGATTAGTACTGGATTGTCGTGACCGGCAGTTACAGTAACTGTTTGTTCTGCCAGTTCATCACCATCGGAAATGCCGGTCAGTTCAACCATAACTGGTGAATCACTGTCGGTTACCGTAACATCGGCAATGGCATCAATGGTTGGGTCTTCATTGCCCGAAACAACAGTGACATTAAACGTGCAGGTTGAAGAATTTCCGGCAGCATCGGTTGCAGTTAATGTGACTTCTGTTGTGCCAACAGGAAAACAGCTTCCGGAGGGGTGGCTGTATGTGGCAGTTACTGCACCGCAATTGTCCGAAGCTCCATCTCCAACCGGAGCTATTCTGTAAGAATGCCATAGTGTTCCATCTGTTATCCAAATAAAACCGTTAGCATAACTCGTGTTTAACGTACCCTGGCCAGGAGCAGTAACCGGTAATTGCACTAAGCCGGCATAAACCCCCGTGGTTTTATCTACAAAATATACCGCTTTTTCTGCCGGATTATATATTACCACTTCTTTTCCGGGAATGCCGGTGTAACCCACAAATGTATTGTTTAAAGTGGTTGAAGGAAGCCCGGTAATGGGGATACTGCTGATTAAATCTCCCGTAGTTCTTGAGGTTTTGTAAATGGTGTTGTTGTTATAAAATATAACCTGGTCCAGGTCATAATCATAATCAGCCTGAGATTGACTATCTGGCTGGTAATTGCTGACCGGATTATTTATTCCGGTAGAAAGAGCATATCCGTTGGCATCCAGGTCAACAATTCTGTAACCATTACCGGCATAGCTGCTCCCTTCAAGCGATGAGGTGTTGGGATTCCACCAAAGTCCCCTGAAATCAAAGCCTGCTGTATTTGCAGAAACCTGGGTTCCTGTTTCATCATAGGTATATAAAGTATAATTTGGCGAACCGGCCCGAACCGCATAATAAAGTTTTTTATCCGGATTGTAAGCAACCCCGGCCTGGTTTGTGGGTGCATCCGTCAAGATAATTCCTGGTTCACCTTCAGAAATATCTGTGTTGAGAACGGGGAAGTTTACTTCCACACAGGTTTCACCCGAAGCAGCATTTACCGTAATATCTTCAGGGCAGGTAAATACCGGAGGTTCGGTATCGTTTACAATAACATTGAAGGTGCAGGTATCCAGATCACCACCACCAAAATCGAATTCAAATTGCTGAATTGTGCTGCCAACCGCGAATTCATCTCCGCTGGAAAGTCCGCTGGCATCAATTTGGGTAACAATAGCGCCATTTGCCGTCGGAACAGTGTAATTTACAATTGCGCCACATGTGCCGGGATCGTTGTTAACAACAACATCAGGGCAATCGCAGGTTTGTGAAACCCACAGCAAGGCATTGGCAAGCAGAATATCGCCGTCGGTTGAAGCGTCCCAAAAATCACTGCGGATGGTTGATGAAGGCGGAAAGATATTGATGTCTGCTCTTCTTGCATTGCCCGGTCCCAAATTTTCTTTAACCACAACAAGTGGTAAACCGTCACTCCATTCAGCAATGACTTCTGAACCTGTAGTCATGGTTGCATTATTGCTTCGGTATTCATTAGGGTTGGTTAAACTGGTAACGCCATCCATTATGGGATGACCTGCATCGTAAACCGTTCCAAGAGTGGTTGTTCCACTATAGGTATAATCTCCAAGGTTTAACAACAAATATTCTGTATTAAACCGGGTACCCGTTATTCCCCAGCTTTCAAAAAGATTAAAAACTGCTGAAACAACGCCACCACCTTCATCAATATACGCTGCCAGGGTATCTCCCACGGTATCATTTAGTGAACCATCTGCCCAAACAAGTACTGCGTCATAGTTTCGTAGAGTTGCCAGGGTGGGGGTGGTATTATTTTCTGTATCCACCACATTAAATTTACCGGTGTTCATTAAATAGGTTTGAACATCGGTAATCAAGTTTTCATCAGATTCAGCTGTTATCAGCAAAGCGTCAATCATGCATTCGGTTTGAGCAACCATTGCCTTTTGGGTAAAAGTGCCTGGTGCTTTCGCAGATTTTAAAGGGTTTAATTCAACTCCCTCCCGGTAGGAGGCATAAGGAAGATTTTTTTTGTTGAATTCCTGGCCTGTAGTAATCAAAAAGGCCAACATCATGAAAATTAAGGAGTATACTTTCTTCATAATAAAATAGTTTAAGGTTCATAACTCTTTTAATTGTTTTACAATTATCGTAATTTTTTGCCTGAATAAAAAGAAATTTACAGCTTAACAGTATAATTTGTTTGCTTTGAATGCTTTTTTTGTCTGTTTCTATGTTTTTTATTGCTTTTATCCTGTTATTTGAAAATAAAAAACTTTTACCTATTTTTGCGCCCTGAAAATTTTATGCCGTTGTTATTGAAAGCGATGCTGCGGCGTAAACATGGTTTAATTTAAAATTTTTAAAAAGATGTATTTAACACCGGAAAAAAAACAGGAGTTCTTTGTTCAGTACGGCAAAGACGAAAAAGACACAGGCAGCGCCGAAGGGCAGATTGCCTTGTTTTCGTACAGGATTAACCACCTCACCGAACACCTCAAAAGCAACAAAAAGGATTTCAGTACCCGCAGGGCGCTGATTAAACTGGTTGGGAAGCGCCGCAGACTTCTCGATTATTTAAAGGAAAAAGATATTGAGCGGTATCGCGCAATCATCGAAAAACTGAAGCTGCGTAAATAAAAAATAATGGAAAGGCAATGATTGAGTTGCCTTTCTTTTTTGTATCTTGCAAAACCTCACCACCCTTTGTATTTTTAATTAACATTTTGAATTTTTATAAAAATTATGGTTAACGTAACAACAAAAACAATCGAACTTGCCGATGGCAGAACGATTACCATAGAAACCGGCAAACTGGCCAAGCAGGCCGACGGGTCGGTGGTGGTTCGCATGGGTGAAACCATGGTGCTGGCAACTGTTGTTTCAGCACAGGAAGCAAAAGAAGATGTGGATTTTATGCCGCTTTCGGTAGATTACCGCGAGAAATTTTCAGCTGCCGGAAGATTTCCCGGCGGTTTTTTAAAACGTGAAGGCCGTCCGTCTGACGATGAAATTCTGGTTGCACGCCTGGTTGACAGGGCACTGCGTCCGCTGTTCCCCGAAGATTATCATGCCGAAACAGCAATGATGATTTCACTGATTTCGGCCAGCAAAGAAGATTTGCCCGATGCACTGGCAGGACTGGCTGCCTCAGCTGCCATCGCGGTTTCCGATGTGCCGTTCGAAACACCAATTTCCGAAGTACGTGTAGCCCGCGTAAATGGCGAACTGGTTATTAACCCCACCTATTCACAGTTGGAGGAATCTGACCTTGATATTATGGTTGGTGCGTCATACGACAACATTATGATGGTTGAAGGCGAAATGAATGAAGTTTCGGAAGAAGAAATGCTCGAAGCCATAAAATTTGCCCACGAAGAGATTAAAAAGCACTGTAAAGTTCAGGAAGA
>CAZCPH010000367.1:0-3941 GCA_964500105.1 uncultured Mariniphaga sp.
CCTTTAGTTTTTCAATGGAAACGGAGATTTCATCGTCTGTAACCAACACAGCATTATTTTTTTCTTTTTCCATAAAATGAGTAAAGACATCTTCCACTTCGCGCAAATTTTCAATGGTTTCCGAAAGATTGGCCTTAAAGGCGGGGTTGAATTCGGAAAACGCCGGAAGAATGCGGTGTCTGATAAAGTTGCGCTGATAGACCACTTCGCTGTTGGTGTGGTCTTCGCGATGTTCGATAAAGTTATCGCGGGCAAACTTTTCAATTTCGGTTCGGGTGGCAAAAAGCAGCGGTCGGATGATGCTGCCCGTTTTTTCCTTGATTCCTGTCAGACCGCGAATGCCGGTTTTTCGCGACAGGTTCAAAATGAATGTTTCCAGCAAATCATCCTGATGATGGGCCGTTGCAATGAAATCGTACTGGTTTTCAGACCGTATTTTCTCAAAATAGTCGTACCGCAGTTCGCGGGCTGCCATTTCAATGGAAATTCCATTAACCCGCGCATAATCTTCGGTGTCGAAACGGGTACTGAAAAACTGCACACCGTGCATAAGAATCTGTTGCCTGACAAATTCCTCGTCCTTATCTGAATCGCTGCCGCGAAGCTGAAAATTGCAGTGTACCACTCCATAATTATACTGCGATTTTTCGAACAGATGCAGCATTACCATGCTGTCAATTCCGCCGCTAATCGCCAGCAGGACTTTTTGGTGAGGTTCAAAAAGGTGTTTTTCGTTGATATATTCGAGAAACCTGCTGAGCATTTTACTCCGTTTTTAGTTTAGATCAAGTTCAGCAATATTCAAAATAACCTCCACCGCTTTCTGCATCGACGGGATGGGAATAAACTCAAACGGACCGTGGAAATTGTGGCCGCCGGCAAAAACATTGGGGCAGGGCAGACCTTCGTATGAAAGACGTGCACCGTCGGTACCTCCGCGAATGGCTTTTACATTGGGTTGAATGCCTGCTTTTTTCATGGCCTTTTTGGCAATTTCAACCACATGCATTACCGGTTCAATTTTTTCACGCATATTGTAGTACTGGTCTTTCATTTCAAGTGTTGCCAGTTCGCGTCCCAATTCCATGTTCACCAGTTGAACGATTTCTTTCATCAGCTTTTTCTTTTCTTCAAACTTTTGTCTGTCGTGGTCGCGAATAATAAACTGCATTTCCGCCTTTTCCACGTTGCCATTTAGCGACATCAGATGAAAAAAACCTTCGTATTTTTCGGTATGTTCAGGCCTTTGTGTGGGCGGTAGCATCGAAATGATTTTGTGGGCTACCAGCGTGGCATTGATCATTTTGTCTTTGGCAAATCCCGGGTGTACACTTCTGCCCTGAATGGTGATTTTTGCCCCGGCAGCATTGAAGTTTTCAAATTCGAGTTCACCAATTTCACCGCCGTCGAGGGTGTAGGCAAAATCGGCTCCGAACTTTTTAACATCGAATTTGTCGGCACCGTGGCCAATCTCTTCGTCGGGCGTAAACCCTATGCGGATTTTTCCGTGTTTTATCTTTTCTGAATTCAGCAGTATTTCGGCTGCTGTAACAATTTCAGCCACACCGGCTTTATCGTCGGCGCCCAGTAAGGTAGTTCCGTCGGCAGTGATGATATCCTGCCCTTTATATTGCAGAATTTCGGGGAATTCAGCCGGATCGATGACAACATTGTTTTTCAGCTGAATGGGATTTGCATCATATTGCTTCACGATTTGCGGCTGCACATTTTCCCCTGCAAAATCGGGGCTGGTATCCACATGGGCAATAAACCCGATAACCGGCGTTTTTGCATCTGTATTGGCCGGAACGGTGGCCATCAGGTAGCCGTTCCTGTCCAGTTCCACTTCGTACAAGCCAATTTCTTTTAATTCCGCTTCCAGCTTTTTCATAAAATCCATCTGCCTTTGTGTACTGGGGCAGGTTTTACTTTCCGGGTCGGAAGTGGTATATTCTTTCACATAGCGAATAAAACGCTCAACAACTTTCTCCATAATCTTTATTTTCTTTGTCTTGCTGCTCAATACTAAAAGTCTGAAAATCTGTTAAATTACACATCATCCGAATTGAATGAAAACCCCAGCCGTTTCCCGGTAGTCATTTTTGAATGAATGATTTTTTCCTGCATTTGTTCCACAGTAGCCAGTTTTACGGCATCGTAGGGCGGCACCAGTAAATCGAATTCAATGCAGTAACGAATGGCTGTTTCCACAATTTGCCTGATAACCCCGGGAGAAATGGTGTCCACGGCAAAACTTTTTACATTTTCTTCGGTTTGACGTTTTCCTTCCACAAAAAAGTGGTTGTCTTTGTTGATAAATATCCGGGCTACCAGGTAGCCCAAATCCTGCTGGCGACTGTATTTAAATGAATCGGCAAGAAAATTATAGATATTAATCATGCCGCAGTACGACCGCAACGGATCATCCTGAATATAATTTGATTTCAGGATGGGATGCTTGTTGTCGAACTCAAATATATTGGAGTGCATGCTGAAAATCAGCAGGTCACCACCGATTTCAAATTCCACTTCAAAAGGACCGCGTTCCCTGAAAGCCGGGTAAGATCCGTGTTCAATCTGGTCTTTAACCATTGAATGGTATTCCTTTTCGAGCGATTTTAGCACCTTTTTCAGAATTTTGAATGATTGCAGGGTGTTGGCGTAAACTTTTTGTTTTACATTCGATTTGATAACATAAGCTTCCAGCAACGATGCTCTGATTTCCTTTTCCTTCATGTGTTACAAATTTTGAACTAAAATACACATCCGGATGAAATATAAAAAAGAAAGCAGCCCAAAAGAGCTGCTTCAGTAAAAATATTTTGTTTGTCTGCTAATAGGCCACTGCAAACAGTACCCGCTGTTTCGAGGGTTTCCCCGAATAGACACATTTTCCTTCTTCCGGTTCACTGTCCAGCGGAATGCATCGGATTGTAGCTTTTGTTTCGTTTTTTATTTTGTCTTCGGTTTCGTTTGTTCCGTCCCAGTGAGCAGAAACAAAGCCGCCTTTGTTTTGAATGACATCTTTGAACTCTACCCAAGAATCAACTTTTGTGGTTTTTTGCGCACGGAAGTCCAGCGCTTTGTTGAAAATTCCCTGTTGAATCTCTTCCAGCAGTTTTTCTATATATCCGGCAATCCCGTCGAGAGCGACAACTGTTTTTTCCAGTGTATCGCGCCGGGCAACTTCCACGGTTCCGTTTTCCAGGTCGCGTGGTCCCATGGCCAAACGAACCGGAACGCCTTTCAATTCGTATTCTGCAAATTTCCAGCCCGGTTTTTTATTGTCGCTGTGGTCGTATTTCACTGAAACACCTTTTGCTTTCAGTTCCGCCACAATGCTGTCCACTTTTTCGGAAATGGCAGCCAGCTGTTCCGTTTTTTTATAAATGGGCACAATCACCACCTGAATCGGCGCCAGTTTTGGCGGCAGCACCAGGCCGTTGTCGTCGGAATGTGCCATAATTAAAGCCCCCATCAAACGGGTTGAAACTCCCCAGGATGTAGCCCATACGAATTCTTCACGTCCCTCTTTGTTGGTGAACTTTACATCAAACGCTTTGGCAAAGTTCTGGCCCAGAAAGTGCGAAGTTCCTGACTGCAGTGCTTTTCCGTCCTGCATCAGGGCTTCAATGGTGTAAGTGTCGAGTGCGCCGGCAAAACGTTCATTTTCGCTTTTCAATCCTTTAATTACCGGAACTGCCATATAATTTTCGGCAAAATTGGCGTAAACATTAATTATTTTGATGGTTTCCTCAATAGCCTCTTCCTTTGTGGCATGGGCAGTATGGCCTTCCTGCCACAAAAATTCAGCAGTACGCAAAAACAACCGGGTACGCATTTCCCAGCGCACCACATTGGCCCACTGGTTTATTAAAAGTGGTAAATCGCGGTGCGACTGGATCCAGTTGCGGTAAGTGTGCCAGATGATGGTTTCCGAA
>CAZCPH010000368.1:0-3938 GCA_964500105.1 uncultured Mariniphaga sp.
CCAATGCCGGTAATCAGCAACGCGAACACCATGCTTAAACCGTCGAGTATAAATTCAAAGTTGAGACCTAAGGCCGGAATCCATTCAAAAAAGAGATATTTTGCTTTTGCTGTTGTAATTTCAGGAATCCGAACGGCAAAATAGATAAATGCACCGCCTTGCACAACACTTAGCAAAACGGGTTTCCAGTTTTTCAGGCGCACTGGTATTAAGAAAATACCAAACGAAACAATGAAAAAAACGATCAATATGAATTGCATCAACTGCTATTTTTTGATAAAAACTCCAATCGGATCCACCAAAGCTTTAAAAAACGGAGTAAAATCGAGGTTGTTCGATACCGAAGTTATACTTAAGACAGAAACTTTTGACAAGTTCATTATGTGATGCGCAAAAGCACCAATGTAATTGTCGTAGGTATATCCTTCCTGATGGGTCATCAAAAGAATCATTCCGGCGTCAACCTCATCTGCATACTCCAGAATTCTTTTAAAAGGAGGAACTTCTGAACGTTTATAGAGTTTCATCTTGCACTCAACCCCATTCATTTCAAAAACGTCCTGAGCCTCTTTCAGTTTTTTATAAATACGGCTTTCAATTTTTTCAATTCCACCAACCAAAGCAGAAACCAGATGAATTTCAGCATTGTATTCCTTACCGTAATAAATTGCTGCAGACAATTGTTCATTGGTTTTTTTGGTTAAATCCAATGGTACAACAATTTTATCTTTCATTCCCGAAATATCGCCTTTCACGGTAAGTACCGGCACTTTTGATTTTAGAGTGACATGATACACTGTTGTTCCCAGGTCATCCTCCGGGTTTCCGTACTGGTGGTTTTCTCCCAAAATCACCATGCCGGCACCCCAGTCAGCCGACTTGTTCAGAATTTTCTCATAAGGTTTTCCGCTTTCCACACCAGTTTTTACCACAATACCCGGATACGTTTTCTGCAGAGATTCTGCCAATTGAAGCAACTTCTCTTTTGCCTGTTCGGTAATTTTCACTAATTGATCGCTATCGGTAAAAAACTGCGCCAGAAAACCGGGAATATGCAGTACATTTAATAAAAATATTTCGGCATTTACCTTTTCTGCCAACCTTCCGGCGTAGTTTACTGCCTGAACCGAAGGTTCATTAAAATCAACCGGTACAAGTATCTTTTTAATTCCGTGCTCCATATTATTTCCCTGTTAATTTCAATCAAAATTTCAAATACCAGAACAACATTCACATAAAAATAGTTTGTTTTGAAACCTTAGTAATCTTAATTCATTAAAAATAAAGAAAACGTTGATATAAATTTAACCAATTTCAATAATTCGTATATTAAAGCCCTTAAAAAAACAATCTATGGAAAAAATGCTGGAAGAATTCAGGGAATACCGTGCAAAGATGAACGAAAAAATTCTGGGTGGCGGAAACAAAGTGATGAAGCGAATTTACAGTATCGACACCCTTACCTACCAGGACGGGGCGCTGAGCGGAAAAGTAAAAGAGATGCTGGGTTTGGCCACTTCGATGGTGTTGCGGTGCGACGATTGTATAAAGTATCACCTCGAAAAATGTTTTGAACATGGGGTTACAACCGACGAGGTTTTTGAAATTTTTTCGGTAGCCAATGTTGTTGGGGGAACCATTGTAATACCTCATACACGAAGGGCACTGGAATACTGGGAAATTTTAAATAAGGGAAAAGAATAAAACTTTTGTGTGTTCGTTTGTTATAATTAAAAACAACTTTCTGTATTATGAGTAAAATAGTTGCTATTTCTTCAACCGGAAAATCAGAAAAATCGTTTCTCGACCTACGTTTCGGGAAGTGTGAAAATGTGGTACTGTACAACACAGGAACCGGTAAATTCAATATTCTGGAAAACCCTTACAAAAATGCAGAACACAGTGGTGTTCAACTGGTTAAATTCCTGCAAAACGAAGGCGTTTCGACAATAATCACCGGCGAAGTTGGGCCAATGGTCAGCAATTTACTCGAAAAAGAGAAACTGCAACTGGTTCTGCTTCACGAGGAAAAAATCAAAATTGAAGAGATTATTGAGCGCCTGAAAAAATAACTTTTTCAATACAATCCGTTATTCACAAACGGAATAAGTGCAAGCACAACCGCCTGCCGGTAAAGCTCGGTACGGTCAACAACATCGCGGGTTAAAAGCCCCACTGCTCCGCTTTTTTGTTTTGAATTGGATTCATTAAAAACCAAATCGTTTGCGGTGCCCAATTCCAGTCCGCCGGCAACAAGGTGCCCCACCTTTTTCGGCAGGAAAAACGTTGCAGTTCGTGCTTCCCCTTTTTTTCCGGCTCCAAAAATTACAATCCAGGCGAAGGCTGTTAATCCGCTATCTTCGGCCTGAACTCCACCTTCTATACCCACCCAGAAATCGGCATCACTTATTTTCTTACGGGCTTCGGTTGCCCTGTTTCGCGCACCCAGCAGCGTTTCACTATCGGTCAATGGCTGGTCAGAAACCCCTGAGCCAGCCTGCACACTTTCAATCTCAATATCATTAAAATAAGCCTTAAATCCTTGTTCAACAGCCTGAATTTTAACCGGATTCCCGGATGCAATTACAATCTTCATTTTCTGGTCTTTTTAATCTTCTTTCCGGCAACTTTTTACTATTTTGTTTCAGCATTTAACCTTTTAAGCCGGAATTGTTATTTTCGCCTGTTAAAATTGAAAAATGTTAGTCAGAAAAGCAAAAACAGAAGACCTGAATTCCATTCTGGAATTTCAGCTGGCAATGGCCAGGGAAACCGAAGGCATTGATTTAGAGCGATCAACCGTTGAAAAAGGAGTTGCCGCAGTGTTAAAAGATTCTACAAAAGGAAATTATTATGTGGCCGAAAAAAACAAAAAAGTAATTGGTTCGCTGCTGACCACCTTTGAGTGGAGCGACTGGCGCAACGGAACGGTTTTGTGGATTCAGTCGGTTTATGTGGTGCCCGAATTCAGAAGAAAAGGCGTTTACAGCAAACTGTACGCGCATGTTAAAAACCTGGTTTTGGAAAATCACGAGCTGAAAGGAATCCGTTTGTATGCCGACAAAACAAACGAAGGAGCGCACAAAGTTTACCGGAAACTGGGCATGTCTCCCGATCATTACGTAACTTTTGAATGGTTAAAATAATCTGAAATTTGAACACGGGGTTATACAAATTAATTGAAGAAGGCGAGCACCAGCAGCAGGATTTTAAATACTGCATCAACGATTCGAAAAAAATTGCCAAATCGCTGGCAGCTTTTGCCAATACCGACGGCGGACGGTTGCTCATTGGCGTAAAAGACAACGGTAAAGTGGTAGGCATAAGCACCGACGAAGAATACTACATGGTAGAATCGGCTGCAAAAATTTACAGCAATCCGCCCATTAATTTCACCACCAAACAATGGAACTCCGAAGGAAAAACGGTTTTGGAAATTTCGGTACAGCCCAGCAATAAAAAACCACATTTTGCAAAGGATGAAAGCGGAAAATGGCTGGCCTACATTCGTATAAACGATGAAAATGTACTGGCACACAACATTCAACTGGTAGTTTGGAGAAAACAAAACAGCCCGAAAGGGATCCATTTTACCTATTCGGAAAACGAGAAATTTCTGATTGATTACCTGCTCAGCAATAAAGGAATTACCTTCTCTAAATTTATTCGCCTTGCCCACATATCACGCAAAAAAGCAGAAGAAGTGCTCAGCAACTTTGTTATTATGAATGTAATAAAAATGCAAACTTCGCGTGAAGGAACTGTGTTTGTATTGAATGCTGAATTCGATAAAACCGAGTTTGAAAAATTCAAATGAGCTTAAAATTGCTTTTCATTAACAAACTTTTTACACTTTTTTATTTTTTTCAAAACATCAAACCCTTTTTTCTGTTTATTTTTGAAAGTTCAATTAAATTAAAAAAAATGACTAAAAAAGT
>CAZCPH010000369.1:0-3677 GCA_964500105.1 uncultured Mariniphaga sp.
GAGCCGGTAGTAAAGCGGCAGCAAAATGCCGGCAACAAGCCAGTAACCCACAATGTTGCCGAAAACAAACTGTAAATAGGAAAATGCAGAACTTCCCACTTCGCCAGGAACTGAAATAAAGGTTACACCCGAAAGGGTGGCTCCAACCATGCCAAACGCAACAAGATACCAGGGAGATTTCCGGTTTGCAGTAAAAAATGCCTGCGTATCCGCATTTCGTGATGTGAGCCATGAGATGCCAACCAAAACCAGAAAATATCCTAAAACAAGGCTAAGAACGAGATAGGGATTCATAACTATTCAAAATCTGGATAGAGTAAATACTTTTTTCTCATGCGTTTGTACTCGTCCAGTTCGGGTTGCCAGCTTTTAACTATTTCTTCTTCAGAAAGTCCCTGTCTGATTTGTACAATGAGTTTATCGGTTCCGGCAAGCAGGTTAAGCCAGCGCTCACGAGTCAGGAATTCTTTTTCGTTATCATATTTCGTGTAAAAATCAAGAAAAAATTTCAGTGTAAACGGAGGGACTTCGTCGAGTTGCCTCAAATCTACGCCATAGCATATTTTCCCCAGGTTAAGCGGGTTTACTGCAGCGTTGGGTATGCTTCGCGGGGTAAAGCTGAATTCGCCCAGTTCAGGTTTAAGTCCGCCAAGTACCTGGAACGGAAAATCGGTACCGCGGCCAACGCTTACACTTGTAGCTTCAAAAAAGCACAGGGAAGGGTAGAGTCTGACGGCCAAATCGTTGGGGAGATTAGGTGACGGCGCAACGGGCAGAGAGTAAGCCATGTTGTGTGCATAATTAGCCACCGGAACTACTGAAAGTTCACACATACGTTCTGTTTCAAGCCACTTTTCGCCATTAATCATTTGAGCCAGTTCGCCAACGGTGCATCCGTGTACCAAAGCGATAGGGTGCATTCCCACAAACGACTCAAATCCGGGCTTCAAAACCGGTCCGGCAACATAGTCCCCATTGGGATTCGGGCGGTCGAAAACCACCAGCGTTTTATTGTTTTCCGCACAGGCTTCCATCACCAGGTGAAGTGTGGAAATGTAGGTGTAAAACCGGCATCCCACATCCTGAATGTCGAAAACAAGGATGTCCAGGTCTGCCAAATGCCCGGGTAATGGTTTGCGTGTGTCGCCATACAACGAAACCACCGGAATTCCTGTTTTGCTGTCAACACCGTCTTCAATTTTTTCACCGGCAGAGGCATCGCCCCGAAATCCGTGTTCCGGTGCAAATATTTTAACTACATCGATGTTTTGTTCCCGTAAGAAATCGATAAGGTGAATTTCGCCAACAAGCGAGGTGTGGTTTACAACCAAACCAACTTTTTTATTTTGAATAAGATGCACATATTTCTCCGGTTGTTCGGCGCCTGTTTTTAGTTCTTTTGGCTGCTGAGCCTTGCACGACAGGGAAAACAGGATGATGAAAACAAAACCAATTGTTTTAAGCATGGTATTATTTTTAAAAATCTGTCCGCTAAAATACCATTTGAAAACCCGAAATCCTAAAAATTTAATCTGTATTTCCGAACGGCACAGTAAATCCGAGCCATGGGATTGCAATCAATCCTGCATCTGCGCCAACAGGTAAAAAGAGCCCAAAATCGAGCGCTGCTTTTTTGATAATCCATCGCGCACCACCATTTATAATTCCACCTTCGCCATCTCCTAATCCAAAGTAGTAGTTTTCAGTAAGAAAGTACCACCTGGACGACAGTCTGAACATTCCGCTAAAATTGATAAGTGGAGTGGAAGCCCATCCACCTGCGGCAAAAGCATAACCCAGGCCAATACTAACATTGTTGTCCGGTTTTCCGAAAGTTGAAACGCCGTAAACAATGCCAAAAGTAGCATCTGACTCCCCCAAAATGGTTCCGGCCAGCGCGCCTGCACCAATATTGAATTTGTTTTTTATGACAGGAATTGAAAGCTTTGGATTGATGAAAACAGGTGTTGGGCTACCGTCAAACAAAAACAGCGGAATAACAGTTGCGCCAATGGAGAAGTTGTCGGTAATTCCGTATGCGACCTGATTCCAAAGTACCCAAATGTTTTGGTAATAACCTTCTCCTTTTCTGAGACCATAACCGTTTGGCGACCAGAAATAGCGGGTTGCCTGTGGATTTGGGAACCATATTTTGTCGTCTTTTACCAATTCTGATGGAATTTCTTTCTGAGATACAATGTCTTTGGTTAAGATTGAAATTTCTCCAAGATTTTCAGTAAATAAAACCACTTTGTCAGCATCCTGCCGTATTATTCGGCCAGTGAATTCATTTCCATCCCGCGTTTCAATTCTGATTAGTGTTGAATCTGGCTCAGGCTGTGCAAACAGCTGATTTCGTGATGTAATCAACATGAAAATAAACAAAAACAATTTAATCTTTTTCATGGCATTTATTTTGGATTTCACACAAAAAAATGTTCTGAAAGATAGAGAATAATTGAATTGAAGTCAATACAACGATGTCGTTGAAATTTCTGTGAAACAAAAATTAATTTTTGTCGGGTCCTGCAGGTCGTTTTTTGAATTTTTTACCTCCCGGTTTTCTTTTGCTGTTTTTTCTGAAGGGTTTTCTTCGCGATTTTCCTGATGAAGCTTTTACTTTCCATTCGGGACCCTGTCCCAGATTTTCAGGCAAAGGTAGTTTTATCACTTCCCGCTCAATCAGCTGCTCAATCTGGTGGAATTTCCCCATGTCTTTATCGTTCACCAGTGTGAGTGCAACTCCGGTGGCATCTGCACGGGCCGTGCGGCCAACGCGGTGCACATAATCTTCTGCATCGTGCGGAACATCGAAATTGATGATAAGGTTAATTTCCTTGATGTCGATTCCGCGACTCAATACATCGGTTGCAACCAAAATGCGTGTACGGCGTGCCTTAAAGCCCTGAAGCACTTTTTCCCTGTCGGTTTGTTCCAAATCTGATGAAATGGGTTCAACCGACATGTTGCTCTTTTTCAACGCACGGGCCAGTTCATTCACTTTTATTTTGGTGGAGCAAAAAATGAGGATGCTGTTGTATTCCGGTTTATCAGCAATCAGATGCTTAATCAGGTCAATTTTCTGGTTGTCGTAACAGAGGTAGGCAGCCTGTAAAACACCTTCTGCCGGTTTCGACATGGAAATGTTGATTTCTTTTGGGGTGACCAGGATTTTAGACGCCAAAGTTCTGATTTTTGGAGCCATGGTTGCACTGAACATGAGTGTTTGCCGCTCTTTGGGTAAAAAGGATATGATTTTCAGGATGTCTTCGTGAAAACCGATATCGAGCATCCGGTCGGCTTCATCAAGTATCAGGTATTTAATTGTGTCGAATTTTACGTAGCCCAGGTTCAGGTGGGCTATCAGCTTCCCCGGAGTGGCAACTACAATGTCGGCGCCCTGCGTGAGTGCCCGTTTCTGCTGGCCCCAGTCATCACCATCGCTTCCGCCGTAAATAGCAATGGAATGAATACCCAATCCGTAAGCGATTCCCTGCACCTGCTGGTCAATTTGCATGGCCAGTTCGCGGGTTGGTACAAGAATTAATGTGGTGGTTTCACCGGCAGGGTGTTCGAGGATTAAGTCGAGGATAGGAATAATAAATGCCGCAGTTTTTCCCGTTCCTGTTTGGGCACAGGCAATCATGTCGTGGCCTGCAAGAATTTCAGGAATCGCC
>CAZCPH010000369.1:3687-3923 GCA_964500105.1 uncultured Mariniphaga sp.
ATCGCCTGCTCCTGTATTGGGGTGGTGGTTTTGAAACCCATGTAAGAAATCGCATGGAGTATATCGTCGTGTACGCCTAGTTCAGAAAATTTCATTCTACTCAATTGTTTTTTATATCTTAATTGTTTAGGGGAAACATTTTATTATCAGATTACAAAGAAAAGTAAAATTATTGATTTATTCATTTTTGAAAGTAAGCAATAATTTTTTCGATAATCTCCATTCCGGCATGTTTC
>CAZCPH010000370.1:0-3914 GCA_964500105.1 uncultured Mariniphaga sp.
AACTGGTTCCGTGCAAAATCATGATTGTGGACGACATCAGCTACAACATTCTGGTTCTAAAGCAACTCATTAATTCTGATGATGTTACCTACATTGAAGCAAAAGATGGTACCGACGCGCTGGCCAAACTCAAAACAGAAAAGCCAGACCTGATTTTTATGGACATCCGCATGCCCGGAATCAATGGTTTCGATACCACCGAACTGATAAAACACGACAAAGACCTGAAGGATATTCCGGTGATTGCGTTTACCGGTTCAACAATGAAAGACCACAACAGCAGAATTCACAGACTTTTTGACGGATATCTTCAGAAACCGGTGTTCAAAAAAGATCTCAACGCCGTTTTAAAACGTTTCCTGAAATACAGCTACCTGATTGAAGATGCAGAAAAAGAACCTGAAAAGAAACTTTATTCTGCTATTTCGGACGATTGTGAAAAAAATCTGCCGGAAGTGCTGAAAGAAATCAAAAATCATTTTCACGAAAAATGGGAAGAATTAAAAGACAGCCTGATTATTTTTGAGATTGAAAAATTCAATGAACAACTGCAAAAAATGGCGGTTGAAAACTCGTGTGAACCCATTGAAGCCTATTGCCAGGAGCTTGACAACGGACTAAAATCCTTTGACATTGAACAAATTAATCAAAAACTCGCTGAATTTCCGCAATTAATAAATAAAATGGAGGAGTACTATGAGAAAATGATTCACTAATTTTGGGGTTTTATGCAACACGAATGAAAAAACAAATTTCAGAAATTTTTGGCTTCTTAAATCCCGAAAAATTAAAAAACGATAAGCGGATTGTTGTGTTTTCGGTTTGTTTACTCATTGCAGCGTCTTTGTGGTTTTTAAATGCACTTGGCAAAAATTACTCCACTGCACTCACCTACCCGGTAAAATATGTTAATCCACCCGATAACCTTTTCCTTGCCAACAACCCTCCGTCAAAACTTGAACTGAATGTGCAGGCACACGGATTTACACTGCTTCGGCATAAGCTCGCATTTTCGTTTTCGCCCATTATTTTAGATTTATCGGCCATCAGCCAGTCATCGGAACTTGTGAATAATGAATACAGAGTTCCTTCCAGAACACTAATCGACAGAATTGCAGTGCAGGTGAGTAAGGAAATATCCGTCAACGGAGTTTCGCCACAAACCATTGCGCTGGTTTTCGACAGCCTCAACACGAAAAAAGTTCCGGTACAGCCTCAAACCGAATTAAGTTTTAAACCTCAGTTTTTTCTGAAAGGACTGGTGGAAGTAAAGCCCGACAGCATTGAACTTACCGGGCCGGCTGGCGTGCTCGACACCATTGCTGTTTTATACACCGACAATTTAAGCCTCGAAAACCTGAATAAAAATGCAACAAAAGAAATCAATGTCAGGCATCCCGAAAACACCAGAATAACTCCCGAAAAAGTTACATTGCATATTCCGGTTGAAAAATTTACTGAAAAGGAAATTACACTTCCGGTTGCGGTATTAAACCTGCCCGAAGGCACCCGTTTAAAACTTTTTCCACCCAATGTAAAAGCTACTGTAATGGTTGCGTTAAGTGAATATGAAAATGTGTCATCCGGCGATTTCTCGGCAAATGTCGATTACAATCAGGCGCTTGCAGGAGAAAATCACCTGCAGGTAACGGTCGAATCACATTTGTCTTATATTCAACTTGTTAAAACAGCACCCACGTCAATAGAATATTTAATTGAAACCGAATAAAATCTTTTGAGAATGACCTTAACCGTTGGAGTAACCGGAGGAATTGGCAGCGGCAAAACAACTGTTTGCAGGGTTTTTCAGCTGTTGGGTGTTCCGGTTTTTGAAGCCGATACCGTTGCTAAAAATTTGTACAACATCAACTCTGAAATTAAATCGGGTTTAATTCACCTGTTTGGAGCAAACATCTACACACCGGAAGGCCTGCTTGACCGAAAAAAACTTGCCTCACTTATTTTTACCAACGAAATTCACCTGGCCAAAGTGAACGAACTGGTGCATCCTGTTGTTCGTGCAACGTTCGAAAACTGGCTGAAAATGCATAAAAACGCACCTTATGTTATTCACGAAGCAGCAATTCTATTTGAAAGCGGCTTTTACAAAATGATGGATTTTACCCTTTTGGTTACTGCGCCTGAAAACGAACGCATTGCGCGGGTTATGGCCCGTGACGGGGTTACCGGACAAATGGTTCGTGAGCGCATGCAGAAGCAATGGAGCGAAGAAAAAAAAGAAAAACTGGCCGGCAAAGTGCTGGTGAACGACAACAAAAATTTGATTATTCCTGAAATTATTCAGATAGATAAAAACTTAAAAGAATATGGCAAAATTTGGTAAATGGATTGGCGGTGGGTTAGGCTGGGCTGTAGGCGGACCCATCGGAGCAATTTTTGGTTTTATGGTAGGCTCAATATTCGATGGCAGCGTGGGTGAAATTCCAACCGGGCGAACAACCGGTTATTCGGGAAGAACAACTGCCGGCGGTTATGTTATGAGCCTTTTGGTGCTGGTAGCAGCAGTGATGAAAGCCGACGGAAAAGTGCTGAAGTCGGAACTGGAATATGTAAAACAATTTATGGTGCAGAATTTTGGCGAAGCCTCTGCCGCTGAAGCCGTTAAATTGCTGCGCGACCTGCTGAAACAATCGATTCCTGTTAACGAAGTGTGCCGTCAAATCCGACAAAACATGAACTATTCTGCCCGGCTGCAGCTGCTTCACTTCCTTTTTGGTATTGCCAATGCCGACGGCCATGTGGAAGACAACGAACGGCGGTTAATCGAAAGCATTGCAAAAGAAATGGGAATCGGGAACAGCGATTTTGAATCCATTCAGGCCATGTTCGTGCGCAATGTGGATGCTGACTACAAAATTCTGGAAATTGAACCAACCGCGTCCAACGAGGAACTGAAAAAAGCTTACCGCCGTATGGCGATGAAATACCACCCCGACAAAGTAAGCCATTTGGGAGACGACTTTCAGAAAGCGGCAAAAGACAAATTCCAGATGGTTAACCAGGCCTACGAAAACATAAAAAAAGAACGAAAAATCGCATGATTGTAATTTCAACCAATATTGGCGAGCCCAAAACAATTGTTTGGAATGGTAAAGAGGAACAAACGGGAATATATAAATACCCGGTTGAACACGCCATTTTTCTGGGTAACGAAGATGTGGAAAATGACCACGTAATAGACCGAAAACACCACGGCGGAGTGGATAAAGCCTGTTATTTGTATTCGGCAGACCATTACAACTGGTGGGAAAAATTTTATCCTGAACTGGAAATGCCCTGGGGAATGTTTGGCGAAAACCTCACCGTGGAAAGTCTTCATGAAAATGAAATTCACATTGGCGACATTTTTGAAATTGGTGAAGCCGTTCTTCAGGCCACCCAGCCCCGCCAGCCATGTTACAAACTGGGCATCCGTTTTAATGAACCAAAAGTGGTGAGACAATTTGTAGAATCAGGGTTTCCGGGAGTTTATGTCAGAGTGCTGAAAAGCGGAGCGGTTAAAAAAGGTGATAACATGATTCTGAAAGAGAAATCCGACTCCGTCTCCATCCAAAAAGTATTTGAGCTGCTTTATACTGACAATTTTCAGAAAGAATCGCTCAAACAAGCACTTGAAAATCCTTTTTTAGCTGAAAGCTGCCGAAAGGACTTGCTGAAAAGATGGAAAAACGACTTGGACAATCTGCAACAAGCCTAAATTTCTGAACCGCAAAAACCATCTATTTTCCATCTGCAAAATCCTGCAAATACGAAAACCGTTCCATCAATTTTCCATTTTTTGTAACCGAAGCCCGCTCAATAATGCCATCAGAATCTTTGCCGAAAAGCGAAGGGAACACCTTGTCAGTGAGGTTGCGGCCAAAATCGCGCGAGGCATCTTTGGGCAGTTCGTT
>CAZCPH010000371.1:0-3904 GCA_964500105.1 uncultured Mariniphaga sp.
TGATTATGAATGCGTTTACGCCGCTCATTAACACCTATGTTAAACCTAAACGTTTTGGAGGGAAATAGTTATGGCAAAACGCGAATCGACATTTATAAATATGGTTTTAACCCTTTTTGTGGTGACTTTTGTTGCTGCAGCTGCGTTGGGTTTTGTTTACGATTTAACCAAAGATGCCATAGAAGAAGCAAAAATGAAAGCTCAGAGCGAAGCCATCGAAAAAGTGCTTCCGGCATTTGATGAGCTGGGTGAACCGGTTAAAGTTGCGCTGCCTGCTTCGGATGACAGCCTTGAAGTTTTTCCGGCATACAGTGATGGCGAACTGGTTGGCGTTGCCGTAAAAACGTTTACCAATAAGGGTTTTAGCGGATTTATTTCGGTAATGGCCGGAATCGATAATTCGGGAAACCTGTTTGGCTACGAAGTGCTTGAACACGCAGAAACTCCCGGGTTGGGTTCAAAAATGAACGAATGGTTCCGCAATACCGAAAAACCTTCCCAGAACGTTATCGGGAAAAACCCGCAATCCCATCAGTTTGAAGTGACAAAAGATGGCGGCGATATTGATGCCATCACTGCATCTACCATCACCTCCCGCGCTTTTCTCGACGCCTTAACAAAGGCATTTGAAGCATTTAACAATACAAATCAGCAATTGGAGACTAAAAAGACAAGCTTATGAATCAGTGGAAAAATTTTTCGAAAGGATTTATAAAAGAGAACCCGGTATTTGTGTTGCTGCTGGGAATGTGCCCCACACTTGGGGTTACCTCTTCGGCCATTAACGGGCTGGGCATGGGGCTGGCCACCACTTTTGTTTTGCTGATGTCGAACATTGTGGTTTCGCTCATCAAAAGCCAGATCCCCGATAAAGTGCGAATTCCAAGTTTTATCGTGATAATTGCTGCATTTGTTACTGTGGTTCAGTTAGTTATGCAGGCATATGTGCCGGAGTTGTACAAAAGCCTGGGACTGTTTATTCCGCTTATTGTGGTTAACTGTATTGTGCTGGGCCGTGCGGAAGCTTTTGCCTCAAAAAACAACCTGGTTACTGCGGCTGTTGACGGACTGGGCATTGGCCTGGGATTTACCTTCGCGCTGGTGCTGCTGGGAGGAATACGGGAGTTGCTGGGCAGCGGAAAGCTTTTCGACATTACCATTTATTCCGAAAACTATGTAACCCTGTTGTTTGTGCTGGCACCGGGTGCTTTTATTGTGCTGGGCTACCTTATTGCCATTATCAATCGTATTAAAAAAGATTAGGAGGATAAACCATGAATTACCTTGTTATTGTAATCGGAGCCATACTCGTAAACAACATTGTATTGATGCAGTTTTTGGGAATCTGCCCGTTTTTGGGAGTTTCCAAACGGCTTTCCACTGCAATTGGGATGGCCGGAGCAGTTGCTTTTGTAATGGTGTTAGCCACCATTGTTACCTATCTTATTCAGGTGTATATCCTCGATGCCTTCGGACTGGCATTTTTGCAAACCATCGCCTTCATTCTGGTTATTGCCTCGCTGGTTCAACTGGTTGAAATTATTCTGAAAAAAGTGAGTCCGGCATTGTATCAGGCGCTGGGAATTTTTCTTCCGCTTATTACCACCAACTGTGCTATTTTGGGTGTGGCCATTCTTACCATTCAAAAAGAGTTTAACCTGGTGGAAGGGGTGATTTTTGCCGTTGCCAACGCCATTGGTTTTGGCCTGGCGCTGCTGTTGTTTGCCGGAATTCGCGAGCACCTCGATTTGCAAAGTGTTCCCAAAGGATTAAAAGGTACGCCCATTGCGTTAATTACCGCCGGAATTCTGGCCATGGCCTTTATGGGGTTTTCGGGATTGGTATAAAGCTTTTGACTAACAGTAGAATTAGTCGTATTTGCCAGACTGGGTCTCGTTATAAAATTAATTTGGTATTTATCCTGTTCCTGGCTTCAGAATAAGAAATGTAATTCCCCTCATTTAATTGCAAAAGACCTTCTTCAATAGCATTTCGGTCTTCTTCAGATAATTTGTCCCACTCTCCGGAATTTTTTATTCTTAATAAATCAAGCTTCATTAGCAGGTCTTCATCTTCCAAATCTGTAATCCAATTAATGAGTTTATGATTTACTAATTCTATACTCATCGATTATCTTTTTTTCAAAATTAATAATTTATTCGCAATTTTATCGGGCAATTAAAAATGGAAGAAAATGAAAAAGGTGTTGTTTTTTCTGGGAATTACTTTTTTGGGACTTGCATCTGTTAAAGGCCAAATGACATTTTATTCGGCCTACGAAATCAAGCAGGCGGTGGAGTTGATTGATTTTAACCGAAGGCACAGCGGCAATATTTCAAAGTTTTTAACCGAAGCAAACATCAACGGTTCGCCGTTTTTAAACGATGAATTTATCGAAGGTTCGGTTTTTACCACTTCAAAAACCCAATTTGTAGGTGTTCCGCTGCGCTATAATATTTACAACGACCAGATAGAATTTTTATTGGGAGAAGGACCGATACAGGCATTGGCCGCTCCCGAAACGGTTGAAATGGTCCAGTTCGGCGATTTTATGTTCGAATACATTCCTTACACAAACGCCAAAAAAATAAAACGTGGATTTTTTATTGTTGAAGAAAAAGGAAATGCCACATTGTATTCCAAACCGCAGGTGGTTTTTGAAAATGCAAAAGAACCTGCAGCATATCAGGATGCAGTGCCTGCGCGGTTTTTAAAACGCCCCGACGAACATTACATCAGAGTGGGGAAGGAGGCTGCAGTTCTGATTGCGAAAAAGAAAGACATTGAAGAGGCATTCCCCGATCACAAAAATGAAGTTTCGGATTTCATTAGAAAAAACAAGGTGAAACCCAACAATATTGAATCCTTAAAAGAACTGGTAAAGTTTTACAATTCATTTTAATATCCTTTCATTTCGGAAAAAAAACTGAACTTTTTGCCAAATTTTTTGGGAATGGACTACAATCACTGAATTTAAAATACGATGCAAATTTCATTTATTCTGGTTGAACCCGCAGTTCCCGAAAATGTGGGTGCAGCAGCCCGTGCCATTAAAACTATGGGATTTTCGCAGCTCGTTTTGGTAAATCCCTGCGATTTTCTCAGCGGTCCGGCGCGCTGGCTGGCGCATGGTTCAGGCGAAATACTTGAACAGGCAAAGGTGTTTCCCACATTTGAAGAAGCTATTTCCGGTTTTGATTTTATAATCGGAACTTCGGCAAAGAAGCGAAGTGTAAAATATGATTACTACCCTTTGCCAGAACTTCCGGAACTTTTGTCTTCCAAAGGAAATTCAGTAGAAAATATTGCTGTTGTTTTTGGCCGCGAAGAGTCTGGCTTGAAAAACGACGAGCTGAAGTTTTGCGATTTGGTGACCACCATTCCCATGAAAACCACTTTTCCATCGTTAAATCTTGCACAGGCTGTTATGTTGTATGCCTGGGAACTGTCGAAAATGAATGAGTTGCCGGCTTCAGAAGGTGAATTTCGCAGCGAAGAGAGCCTGCGTTCGCTTCGTCAGAAAGTGCAAACCATTCTTCTTAGCAGCGGTTTTAACGAAGAATCTGCCATTTTTCCCCGATTTCTCGAACGAATCAGTTTCCTCGAGGAAGGAGACATTCATTTACTCCACTCTTTTTGCAACAAATACCTCGAAAACAAAAAATAATTTTATCGGGTGTAACATCCGGTTTTTCCTTTCGTCATTGAACCAGAACTGAAACAAATTGGAAAAACAGTATCAAAATATTCATCAGGAACTCATCGACTTGTGCATGGAGGGAAACCGGAAAGCACAGTTTCAGTTGTACAAATTGTACTACAAACCTATGTACTGTGTGAGCCTGAGAATAGTGAACGACGAAGCGGAAGCCGGTGTCGCAAAGCCGAGCGCCTATATTTCCGC
>CAZCPH010000372.1:0-3886 GCA_964500105.1 uncultured Mariniphaga sp.
CAGAATGATGTGATTGCATTGTTTCGTAAACTGATACCTTCTGGTGTTTGGGAACACGATAAGCAGGATAATAACGGCGATTCGCATCTTAAGGCGGGGATTGTCGGCCCCGGTGAAACAGTTCCTGTAATAAACGGGAAAATGGGACTTTCAACCTGGCAAAATATATTCTTGTGCGAATTTGACGGTCCCAGGGAAGAACGAAATGTGGTGGTTACAGTTATAGAAACTCAGAAATAATGGCCCGGATAGTTTGTTTATGCGGCCTGGTTGACAAAAAAGAAATTGAAGCCGCGTTAAAAAAAGGTGCTGTTTCAACCAAAGAAATTCAGCAACATACACGTGCCGGAACATCGTGTGGCCGGTGCCTTCCCGAAATCGATGAGATTGTTCAGCAATTTACAAAGGAAAAACCCGAAGAACAACAAAAAAAGCTGAACTTCGGGTTCTAAACCTCACGAAAAAGTATCCTGTTTGTTAAAAGTATCTTGTGGCCATATTTTTCAATCCTTTCAGTTCATACGAAATCATAATTTCATGGCTGCCACTGTGATAGTTTTGCAGTTTGCCTGTTGAAAAATCGAAAGCGTAACCCACGCGCAGATCATTTCCGAAAATCCACTGGGCCATAAAACCAAATGCATCTGTTGTTCTGAACATACCGCCCAGCCACAATTTTTCAGCCAGCAAAAAGTTGGCAGTCAAATCCAGTTGCATCGGAACCCCCTGAATGGCTTTGGCCATAAAAGTGGGTTTGAACTTCAGGTTTTCGCCCAGGTCGAATACCATACCACCTTCCAGGTAGTAGTGGCGAATTTCGGCCTGCACTGAGAAGTTGTTCGGATTATCCTCCGTGATTTCGGTCTGTAACATTTTGGGAACAGAAAGACCGATGTAATACCGGGGATTGTGGAGAAATAAACCCACGCCAAAGTTTGGAATGAATTTATTTTCCAGGTCGCCCTGAAACTGCGGGTCGTTCGGGTCAATCACATCATAACTCTGCAAGTTGTTGGAATAATTGGTGAAACCCGCCTTCAAACCCATTCTTAGACTGTTTACATCGTTCAGAATAAGCTTGTAGGAATAATCGCCCCAAACACCGAATTTCTTTTCCTTAAAAACATTGTCGGATATCACATTCAGTCCCAAAGCCACTTTTTCGTTCTTTAACGGTGCCTGCATGGTAAATGTATAGGTTTCCGGGGCACCATCCCAGCCAACCCATTGGTTGCGGGCGAGTGCCATAAAACCTACTGTTTCCCAGGTTCCGGCGTAGGCCGGATTTACGGTCTGCCTGTTGAAAAAGTACTGTGTGTACATCGGATCCTGTTGCGCGAAGGAAGCGTTGGCTGCAATGACCAATATCAGAATCCCTAACCCTTTTGCGATATTTAATTTGAATTTCATTGTATTCATTTTTTTCAGATTAAACATTTTAATTATTACCTGTTAAGGAAAACTGAGCCTTTTATCGGTTCGCTTCCGTCGTTAAAGTAAAGTACGTAGAAATAAGTTCCGGTTGGCAGAATTTCGTTGCCTACTGTGAACTTCTTATTCGAAGTACCGTCCCACCAGGCATCTGTTGATCCCCAGCGATCGGTGTTTCCATAGTCTTCCTGCTCATACAGCAGCGTTCCCCAGCGGTTGTAAACCTCAAGTCTTGGACTCGCATTTGGGTACGCTTCGTGCAAGTGCTGGATGAAGAAGTAATCGTTGTATCCATCGTAATTCGGAGAGAATCCTTCAGGTATTTTAAATGCTACCTGGAACGGTGGTTCCACGATAATGGTATCAGCTTCCCGCTCCTCAACCAATATGTAAGCTGTTGCGGTATCACAGGCCACAGGTTCACCATCGTCGCAAACTTCATATACGAAGTAGTCTTCTCCAATAAATCCTTCATACGGAGTATATTCGAATGTTCCGTCGGGGAACAGGGCAAAAGCTCCGTTTGCAGGTGGTACAAGAACGCTGAAGTTCACCTGGTTGTGACCTTCGGGATCGTAATCGTTTACCGAAACATCAGCTTCCAGCGTAGTATCCTGCAGCATGGTGAATTCGTCATCTTCTGCAACAGTTGTATTTACAGTCACGTTCACTTCAGTTACAGTAACGGTAACGATTGCTTCATCACACAGTCCGGCCGCGTTGCAAACCGAATAGGTGAACTCATCTGTTCCTGAGAATCCTGAAGCAGGAGCGTAGGTAACCATTCCGGTTTCAGAATCTACCGAAACTGTTCCGTTGGCAGGTTCTGACGAAATTGTCACGGTTGCAGGATCAATGCTTTCTGTGCAATCGGTATCGTTAGCCAGAACATCAATTTCAACCGGCACGTCTTCATCTGTAGATGCTTCATCGTCCAATGCAACCGGTGCAGCCTGAACTGTTACGGTCATGGTACAGGTGGCAGTGTTTCCGGCTTCATCGGTGATGGTCCAGATAACTTCAGTTACGCCAACCGGATAAATACCGCTGGCATCGGTTGTGTTATTGAAATCGTTGGTGTAGGTGAATTCGCAGTTATCACCCAGTTCTGTAATTTCAGGAACGATAACAGATGCTTCACATTCACCGGCTTCAGCAACCACAATCAGATCTTCCGGACAAGCAATGAACGGTTCTTCGTCGTCGGTGACAGTCACTTCAAACGAACATGTTGATACATTGCCTGAATCATCAGTTGCTGTAACGGTTACAACGGTTGTTCCGACGGGGAAGAGGCTTCCCGATTCATGACTGTATTCAATGGTCACGTCTGATTCATCCGAAACGCTGGCTTCAAATTCAACAAACGCACCGCACTCGCCATCTGTCTGGGAAACGGTGATGTCATCCGGACAAATAACCACCGGTGCATTTTCGTCAACAACGATTATATTGAATGAACATTCACTGACATTGTCAGACATGTCGGTGGCAGTTGCAACAACTGTGGTTGTTCCCAGCGGGAATTCGCTGCCGGACTCATGACTGTAAGCTACAGTGAAATCGCAATTATCGGATGCAACTGCAGCAAATTCAACAACTGCTGTTGCAGCACCTTCTTCCAGTCTCACAACAATATCCTGTGGGCATTCCACAACCGGAGCAACATCATCAACCACTGTAACATTGAATGTACAGTTGCTGGCATTGCCTGAGGCATCTGTAGCTGTAACAGTAACTTCAGTAGTTCCCACTGGGAATTCGCTACCCGGTTCATGACTGTAAACCAGCGTGTAATCGCAGTTTTCAGCAACCACTGCTTCAAAATCCACAATTGCACCGCAGGTTTCAGCATCTGTTGAAACTGTAATGTCTTCCGGACAGGTAATCTGCGGAGCCATGTTGTCTCTCACTGTTACTGTGGTCTCACATTCTGTTGTATTTCCACATTCATCAGTCGCAGTAATGGTCACCGGCACAGCCTGGCCTGCATTGTCACAGGAGAAGGAGCGGCGGGAAACTGTGATTTCGATATTTTCAGTACTGCTGCAGTTATCAGATACTGATCCAGCCAGATTTCTGATGTCACCCTGCGACAGAATGTAAATTCCGTTGTTCCGCAGATTAATTGTAATCGGCCGGCATTCAATCACCGGAGGAGTATTGTCTTCAATCTGATAGGTAAATACCCAGTCTTTTGTGTTACCAGCACAGTCAGTATAAGTAAATGTGTAAGACTGGAATCCTTCACAGTTACCTGATGCAGATTCAACTACCGGTTCTGATGGAATCAGTTCAGTTCCGCAATTGTCATAAACAACCGGTGGAACGGGTACAGAAAGCTCATCAGAACATTCAACTACTTCGGTAACATTATCCGGCATTTGGAATTCTAAGTATTCGATGGTCACGGTGTGCACGTAATCCTGAGTTGAACCTGCACAGTCGGTGTAAG
>CAZCPH010000373.1:0-3874 GCA_964500105.1 uncultured Mariniphaga sp.
CAACGATAATCTGGATGAAGTGCTGAAAACAGATCCTTCGAAAGTTTGCGGCATTAAGGTTTTTATGGGTTCTTCAACCGGCAACATGCTTGTGGACGATGAAAAAACCCTTTCTGAAATCTTTAAAAACGCTCCAACATTGGTCGCTACCCATTGCGAAGACGAAGCTACTATTCAAAAAAATATTGAAATTGCCCGGGGCAGATATGGTGAAAATGTGCCGGTTTCGCGACATGCTCACATTAGGAACCACGAAGCCTGTTACATTTCTTCTTCGAAGGCGGTTGAACTAGCCTCGAAGTTTGATACCCGGCTGCATATTCTGCACCTTTCAACAGCAAAGGAAATGAGCCTTTTTTCTTCCGGAAACGTGAAAAATAAAAAAATAACCGCCGAAGTGTGTGTGCACCATTTGTGGTTCGACGACCGGGATTACATCTCAAAAGGTAATTTTATTAAATGGAACCCCGCCATTAAAACCGTAAAAGACAAGGAAGCGCTTTGGGAAGCTTTACTTTCGGATAAAATTGATGTGATTGCCACCGACCATGCTCCGCATACCCGGGAAGAAAAAAACAATACCTACTTTAAAGCTCCGTCAGGTGGTCCGCTGGTACAACATTCGCTGGTGGCTATGCTCGAAATGACCAGCAACGGGATTATTACCGAAGAAAAGGTAGTACAAAAGATGTGTCATGCACCGGCTGATCTGTTCCGCATAGACCGCCGCGGTTACATACGCGAAGGCTGGTTTGCCGACCTGGTTCTTATCGACCCAAATCAGTCGTGGAAAGTTTCACCATATAATATATTGTATAAATGCGGGTGGTCGCCCTTCGAAGGACAGGAATTTTCGCACAAGGTGGTTTCAACTTTTGTGAACGGGCAGGAGGTTTATAAAAACGGGAAAGTGGAAGACGGACTGTTCGGACAACGGCTGAAATTTCTGGTTTGAGGTTTTCTCTGACCAAATTAGGGTTTATTGAACAAAATAACCAAAAAATACAATTTATCCCCGAATTTGCGCAGCATCAGCTTTTCTGCCTTACTTTTTCAACTCCATCACCTTTTCCAGATTGATATCTTCAAAAAGTTTCATAATCTGCCTTACTGTGACATCGTACCCAACCTGGTATATTTCTTCGGCTTTATTGAACGCAAAAGTGCTGAATTCACGTGCTTCGGGTGGTTCAATCACAAAATCGCATATTTTTTTACTGTCTTCCACATTTTGGGCAATGCCGAGCCTGAAAGCGCGTTCAGCAATGGCTTTCAATCCGTTTACTTCCTCTTCCGGCCCGTTGTGGTTTACATGAACGCCTATTAAAACCTGGCATTTTTCGCGAATGGACATAGCAGGCAGATTGTTTAACAGACCGCCATCAACATAAGTCTGTCCGTCAATAATCTGTGGTTCGAAAACCACCGGAATGGATGCTGATGCCATCACCCACTGAAACAGTTTGCCTTCTGATTTAATCTCTTCCAGTCCGCTGTTCAGGTTGGTAACGGCACAATAAAAAGGCATTTTTAATGAAGAAAAATCATCCTCCCCAATCATATCGGCCATAACTTTCTGCACCTGTCCCATATCAATGAGCCCGCTGAAAGGCCTGTGCCAGTTAATCATTTTATGAAATTTACGTTTCACAAGAATTTTCAACATCTCTTTGGGCGAATAGCCTGCTGCATAAAATACGCCCACAATGGCGCCCATGCTGGTACCCGAAACCACCTGTGGTTTTATTCCGAATTCTTTAAGCGCCTGCAAAACGCCAATGTGCGCAATCCCGCGGGCACCGCCGCCACTTAAAGCAATTCCGAATTTTGGGAGGATTGGTTTTGATAAGGCTGTATCCATAAACTGTTTTTTATAAGCCACACAAAATTATGAAAATACTGAAACAGCAAAAAAGAAATTAAGATCAAAAAGAAGTTTCCAAACCACTGTTAACTTCACTCCTGACTACTTCAGTTAATAAGTAAACCCGATTTTACAGATGCCAAAAAAAGAGTTATTCAAAAATTTAGAATTTGCTATATCCATAGGTTTTACTATTCAAAATTGCAGCCTTCACACTTCGTTTCATTCTTTCTTTTTATTTTTGCCAAAATTTCCAGGGAAATTGAAACCTGTAACGTTTCTGAAATACTTTAAGGGGCATAAACATATTGCCGAACTGGCAAAAAAACTGGTTGCCCCCCCGGGTGAAAAAATTCACCTGCACGGGCTTATTGGCTCTGCCAAAACCATTTTAACAGCCAACCTTTATCTGGAACTCCATCAAAACATGGTGCTTCTGCTTAACAACCGCGAAGAAGCGGCCTATTTTTATGACGATCTGAACAACCTCGGATTGGAGGAATTCACCCTTTTTTTCCCGTCGTCGTACAAACGGTCCATACAATACGGGCAGCCTGAGCAGGAAAACATTGTGCAGCGGACAGAAACGCTGAACAGCCTGCGCGATAAAGAAACCACCAATATAGTAGTGACCTACCCCGAAGCGCTGATTGAAACCGTAATTTCACAAGCCAACCTGGAACAAAACACATTGCAGGTGGCTACCGGTGATAAAATCTCCATCGAATTTATCAACGAATTTCTTTACGAATATGGTTTCGAACGGGTGGATTTTGTTTATGAACCCGGCCAGTTTGCCGTTCGCGGAAGCATCGTGGATGTTTTTTCCTATTCAAACGAAGACCCCTATCGCCTCGATTTTTTTGGCGATGAAGTGGAATCCATTCGCTGTTTTAACATCGACAATCAGATTTCGAAGAAAGTTTTAAAAAAAATTACCATTATCCCCAACATTCAAAACGAAAAACTGGAAAATAACCGGGTTTCACTTTTTGAGTTCCTACCTGAAAGCACGCTGTATTTTGGCGATAGTCTGAACCAGTGTTTTCACCAGGTGAACGATATCCACCGGCAAACCATTCTCGCCAAAGCCGAAAATGAAAACCTGACGGAAATGATTGTACCGGGTGATTCATTGAAAAAACAACTAACAGGCAAAACTGTTTGCGACTGGGGCACCGATCTCTGTTTTGAGTCGGATTCAGTTTTCAGATTCTCCAATGCCCGCCAGCCGGTATTCAATAAAAAATTCGATTTGCTGGGCGAGAATCTGGAAGAACATCAGAACAACGGATACGAAATATTTATTCTTTCGAACCAGGAAAAACAAATAGAGCGATTGCAGGCTATTTTTCGCGACATTAAAGCCACTGTGCATTTTAAACCGGTAATTTTTACGTTGCACGAAGGTTTTGTGGACCACGACCTGAAAATCTGTTGCTACACCGATCATCAGATTTTTGAGCGCTACCACCGGTTTAAACTGAAAACCCGGAAAGACCAGCGCGAAGCGATTTCGATGAAAGAGCTGAGCATGCTGCATCCCGGCGATTATGTGGTGCACATCGACCACGGCATCGGAAAATTTGCAGGGCTGGTACGCACCGAAATCAACGGAAAAATGCAGGAAGCCATCCGTCTGATTTATAAGGATAATGATTCTCTGCTGGTAAATATCCACTCGTTGCATCGTATTTCGAAATATAAGGGTAAAGACGGCACAGAGCCCAACCTAAACAAACTGGGAACCGGCGCGTGGCAAAAAATAAAAAACCGAACCAAGGCGAAGGTAAAAGATATTGCCAAAGAGCTGATTGCCCTGTATGCCGAACGCCTGGCCGAAAAAGGTTTTGCTTTTACACCTGACTCATACCTGCAAACCGAACTGGAAGCTTCGTTTATTTATGAAGATACCCCCGATCAGGAAAAGGCTACTGCTGCTGTTAAAGAAGACATGGAAAAACAAATTCCCATGGATCGTCTGGTTTGCGGCGATGTGGGTTTCGGCAA
>CAZCPH010000374.1:0-3828 GCA_964500105.1 uncultured Mariniphaga sp.
AAAAACTTAACATTTCTTTTGAAAAGCTAAACATATTCAGCCAAATTTTGTCAAAACAGATTAAAAAGTATTTATTTTGCTTTGAATTTAAAACAAAGAAATTGGCACATACGCATGATCATAACCATTCAATTCCCCATGGAAGGGCATTTGCAATAGGCATTGGTTTGAACATTGTATTTGTTGCGGTGGAAGTTTTTTTCGGACTTCTGGCCAACTCTTCGGCACTTTTGGCCGATGCAGGTCACAATGCCAGCGATGTTCTGGGACTTGCCTTTGCCTGGACTGCCGCATGGCTGGCAACCATCAAACCACGCGGAAAATACACTTACGGTTTGCGTAAAACCACCATTCTGGTTTCCATCTTAAATGCCATATTGCTTTTTGCTGCTGTTATTGCTATCGGGTGGGATGCTTTTGGTAAACTGCAAAATCCGCAACCGGTGAGCGGAAAACAGATTATTATTGTTGCTGCAATTGGTGTTGTAATCAATACCTTCACTGCATTGTTGTTTATGAAAGGTCAAAAACACGATTTGAATATTCGCGGTGCTTTTTTACACATGGCGGCGGATGCTGCTGTTTCACTGGGCGTTGTAGTTTCAGGACTGCTTATTCTGCTTACAGGAAAAAACTGGATTGACCCGGTAATGAGTTTTATTATTATTGCGGTAATCCTTTGGGGAACCTGGAATTTGTTTTCCGATTCGGTGAACCTGGCCCTTGATGCTGTGCCCAAAAATATTGATGTGGAAAAAGTTCGCCGGTTTATTGAATCGAAAAACGGTGTGGAAAACCTGCACGACCTGCACATTTGGGCCATGAGCACAACTCAGATTGCCCTTACCGCACACCTTGTAATGCCCGACGGCAATGACGACAGCTTTATTACCATGCTTCAGAATGAATTAAAAAGCAAATTCAATATTGAACACACCACGTTTCAGATAGAAAATAAAAACCTGCAGCAGCTGTGCGATACCGACTGCTAACGACGAAATAATACGCCATGGAAATTTTTAAAAATAACGACAAGCTTTCGCACCTGATTCACCAGAATTACCACTTGCTTCCTGTGTTAAACCGGTTTGGCATCAAACTCGGTATTAAAGACAAAACCGTTGAAGACATTTGCAGCGAAAGAAAAATCAGCACTGGTTTTTTTCTGGCTATTGTTAACACCTACCACAACGAAGAATTTTTTCCCCGCGAAGAACTGTTGTCGTTTTCTCCGCTTGAAATCATCCGTTATCTGCGAAAAACTCACCAGTACTATTTTCAAACCGTTATTCCAAAACTCGATGATTTGCTGGGCAGGTTAATTGCCAGCAGCCACGAAGATTTTAAAGGGCTGCAGATGGTTGATGTTTTCTATAAAAAATACAAAAAGGAGCTAACACAACACATTGATTACGAAGAAGAAAGGGTTTTTCCCTATGTAATAAATCTGGTGAAAAACCACAAAATCGATCCCAAATACACGATTCGTTCGTTTGAACAGGAACATTCCAATGTGGACGAAAAATTAAACGACTTAAAAAACCTGATAATTAAATACATTGCACCCGATTATGATGAAAATATCTGCAACGACTTTTTAATCACCCTTTCCCTTTTCGAAAAAGACCTGGAAGATCACGCACGCATTGAGGATAAAATTCTGATGCCAATGGTGATCGAAATTGAAAACAAACTGGGAAGGTAGTCCATGAACAAAAAGATCTTTATCATACACGGGTCTGAAATCATTCGCAAAGGGATTAATACCATTTTGCGCAGTTATTTCACTGCCGAAATAATTCTGCTCGAAAAAAAAGAAGAGCTGAAAGGTTTCTGTGAGCTAACCGGTCAGGAAATTGTGATAATTTATGAATACCTGCCAGGGGAAAAATCTGCCAATTTTGAACAAATCCGGAAAAACAATCAGGTTAAATGGATTGCCTTTTTAAACGATCACGAAGATCCGGTTGATCCACTGCCTTTTTGCAAATTTTACATCACAACAAAAACACAGGCACAGCAACTTCAAAAACTGGTTGCACGCTGCTGGGATAAAACACGAAAACAACCGAAAACGAATGACAGCGAAGAACTTACCGCCCGCGAAAAAGACGTGCTTAAACTGGTTGCGCTTGGCCATTCAAACAAAGTTATTGCCGAAAAACTGTTCATCAGCATCCACACAGTAATTTCGCACCGAAAAAACATCACCGAAAAAACAGGCATTAAATCCATTTCAGGATTAACAGTTTACGCCATTCTGAATAACCTCATCGATACCGAAACCATAAATCCCGAAGACCTTATCTGACAAAAAATCCCAACATCTTGGGATTTCAGGCGCTGCTTCGTTCATGTAGTTTTGCCCCGACATTTATTAAGATTTAATCCAAATAAAAACAACATGAAGCGAAATTTGATTTTTACGGTACTCTTCATAATCTCCGGTTTTACTTTTGCACAACCAACTGACAGCATCCCGGGTAATCTGTATTTTAACATTGCTGAACGACTATTACACACCGACGGTAACCTGAAAATTGGCGGTTACGGAGGAGTTCATTACAACCAGCCCCTTGATGCCGAAACCAGAATGAACGGAAAAATGGACGTACACCGGTTCATCATGTTACTGGGTTATAGTTTCAGCAGCAACACCCAGTTTATTTCAGAAATAGAGTTTGAACATGTAAAAGAGGTTTACATAGAACAAGCTTTCCTGCAGCACAAAATCAACAAATTCATCAACTTCAGGGCCGGACTGATGCTTACTCCCATGGGGCTGACCAACGAATACCACGAACCGAATTTTTTCAGAGGTGTTGAACGTCCGCTAATTGACACATATATTACACCCACTACCTGGCGCGAAATCGGTGCTGGATTTATGGGATATATTCTGCCGGCATCATTAAAATACCAGGCCTACCTGATGAACGGGTTTCTAAGCTATGATGGCAATCCGAAACTCTCGGGCAGTGGTTTGCGAAGCGGACGACAGAAAGGTGCCGAAAGCATTTTCAGTGCACCCAATTTTGCCGGGAAAGTGGAATACTTTGGCATTCGCGGATTGAATGTGGGCGCTTCGGTTTATACCGGAAAAACCCAAAGCACACTTTACAACGGTGTGAATAAAAACGATCGGCATGCGATTGCCACCGCAGATTCCTCCGTTGTCGGACTTGCAATGGTCGGTCTTGATGCACGCTATTCATTCAAGGGTTTGCAGCTTAAAGGCCAGTATTACCATGCCGCAATTTCCAATACGGATCAGTACAATCATTTCACAGCAAATACAAATGGCGTCCCCAACGATTTGGGCAATTCTATGACAGGTTTTTACCTGGAAGCAGGGTACAATGTTTTCAGAAACCTGCCCAATGTTCATTCTGAATTAACACCGTTTATCCGGTACGAAAAATGGAATACCCAAAACTCTGTTGAACAGGAATTTACCCTGAATCAGGCTTACGACAAAAAAGCTATTATTACTGGTCTGGAATGGGAAATGGCACGTGGAGCTTTGCTAAAAGCTGATTTCCAGTTCGTAAAGCCCGCCACACAAAGCAACTATGTAAAAACTTTTAATGCCGGGGTTGGTATCATGTTTTAAAAACCGTTGTATGAAGACAATTCTTTCTATTGGTATTCTGTTCACTACACTATTCTCATCCGGAAGCAAAATTCCCGATGACCTTCCCAAATCTGTTTACAGGGAACTTAAAGCCAAATTTGGTAAGGAAAACGTGCAGCTTGAACAAGTGGATTTTTGTGAACATGGATTTCCGGGCGACAAATTGTATGTTATTTATACCCGGGAAAACGAAA
>CAZCPH010000375.1:0-3807 GCA_964500105.1 uncultured Mariniphaga sp.
CTCACGTGATTGTTGTACTGACAAAACAATTAAGCAACCGACCTCAGCGAGGTCACATATTTATAGCAATAACAAACCAGCATAGTAACCGACCTCAGCGAGGTCGCATGTTTATAGAAACACCGGAACAGCAAGAAGAGATATTCGACTCCGGCTGGAGTCGCATAATCATCAAGCGGCATATTCTCTATAAATATGCAATCCCTCCGGGATTAAAGAACAGAAAATTATGTTTTCAGGTAACGGCCAAACCAACCTGCCGAACCGTGTCCGTATTCAATCCATCATACCGGATAATATCGAGTGTTTCTACCTTTCCCCGGACTTCAAAATCCTGTGCGTTTAATTCATCTGCCAATTTTTTGCAATCTTCCGGTTTGGGCAAGCTGGCAATTCCAATGTGCGGAACAAACGGGAGATCGAGCCGGAGTTCCGGTTCCAGCAATCCCCGGTAAAAGGCATCGTGCAGTTTTACAATTTTGCTGAAACCTTCATCGGGAATCAAAAACAGATGTGCGTGTCCCATAAAATCAGCATCTCCCACCGTTGCACACCGGATAACAAATTCAAAAGGTTCAAAATGATCAGCAACTTTTTGAATGTGCTTGGAAAGCGATTCAAATGATATATTCTCGGTTGGAAAAACCAGTGTGAAGTGCGGTTTTACCACATGATAAAAAAGCATATCGTACTTCTCACGAACCGACTGAATCCACTGAAAATCTTTTTCGGTAATGGTGGGATAATTTACTACTGCCAGAGCCATTGGTTTCGATTTTAAATTTATTCTAAACTCCTTCACTAAATCAAACATGTTATCTGTTAAGAATACGCAACTCCTGTAACATAGGTTAAAAACCTAGCAAAAAAAGCCAGGTAAAAGAGTAAACTTTGCAGGGAAATAATAAATTCTTAGTCCAGTTTAAAACGGTTTTTCAAAATTTCTGTAATGTCCGCTAAATTTTTATGTCTAATAAAATGGATTTTCAATATTTTTTCAGAACTTGTTGTTCAAACTAAATTATTTAAAAATGAAACAAATAGTAAGCTTAATGGCAATCATGGTTTTTCTTTTTGCCTGCAAACAGGAACCGCAAAAAGCACCGCAGATTCCGCTTGAAGATTTCTTTCGCAATCCTGAAAAAACGGCTTTTCAGCTTTCACCCAACGGCGAATATTTTTCGTACCTCGCGCCATGGGAAAGCAGACTGAATGTGTTTGTGCAAAAAACCGGCGAGGAAAACGCCGTGCGCGTAACTTCTGAAACCGAACGCGACATTGCCGGGTACACCTGGAAAGGCGACAACCGGATTCTTTTTCTGAAAGATACCGGTGGCGATGAAAATTTCCACCTTTATGGAGTAAATGCTGATGGAAGCGATTTGAAAGGACTGACAGTGTTCGAAAAAGTGCGAACCATGTTTATCGACGATTTAAAGGATGTGGAGAATGAAGTGATTGTTGGCCTGAACCAGCGCGATGCAACCGTTTTCGACCCTTACCGGCTGAATGTGCTTACGGGTGAAATGACCATGCTGGCTGAAAATCCGGGAAACATCATGGGCTGGATGACCGACCACGACGGCAAGCTTCGGATTGCTATCACTTCTGACGGCGTGAATAATAGCATTCTTTACCGCGACACGGAGGAAGAGGATTTCAGGCCGGTATTGACTACCAGCTTTAAAGAAACCGTTTCGCCGGTGATTTTTACGTTCGACAATCAAATGGTTTATGCCTTGTCAAACCTCGGAAGAGACAAAACAGCGCTCGTGAAATTTGATGTGGCGAACGGAAAGGAAGCTGAAGTATTATTTGAAACGCAGGAAGCAGATATTGAAGGTCTTAACTACTCAAGGAAAGACAAAAAACTGCTTTCAGTGTCCTGGACAACCGACAAGGAAAAAGAACATTTTTTCGATGCGGAAACGGAAGCCATGCAAAAAGAACTGGAATCCAACCTGCCAGGTTATGAGGTTTCAGTTGGAAGCCACAATAAAGCCGAAGATAAGTTTATGATTCGCACTTACAGCGACCGCACAAGGGGAGCTTACTATTTCTACAATAAAAACACAAAAGAGCTGACCAAAATGGCGGAGTTGAGTCCGTGGCTTAACGAAGAACACCTGTGCGAAATGCAGCCCATTTCTTACACTTCCCGCGATGGCCTCACCATTCATGGTTATCTGACCCTGCCGCTGGGTTATGAACCCAAAAACCTTCCGGTGGTGGTGAATCCGCACGGTGGTCCGTGGGCACGCGATTACTGGGGCTTCAATCCTGAAGTGCAGTTTCTGGCCAACAACGGCTATGCTGTTTTGCAGATGAATTTCCGCGGTTCCACCGGGTATGGAAGAGAATTCTGGGAAGCCTCATTCAAACAGTGGGGCCGCACCATGCAGGATGATATCACAGATGGTGTAAACTGGCTCATCGAGCAGGGAATTGCTGATCCTGACCGCGTTGCCATTTACGGCGGAAGTTACGGCGGATATGCAACACTTGCCGGTCTCACGCTGACCCCGGAATTGTATGCGGCCGGCGTAGATTACGTGGGCGTTTCCAACCTGTTCACTTTCATGAACACCATTCCGCCTTACTGGAAACCGATGCTGGACATGCTGGCTGAAATGGTTGGGCACCCGGAAACCGACAGCCTGATGCTGGCTGAAGTTTCGCCCGTATTTCATGTGGATAAAATACAGGCCCCGCTTTTTGTGGCGCAGGGAGCCAACGACCCAAGAGTGAATAAGGCCGAGTCGGACCAGATTGTGGAAGCTTTAAGAGCCCGCGGTGTTGATGTGGAATACATGGTGAAAGACAACGAGGGGCATGGATTCGGAAACGAAGAAAACCGTTTCGATTTTTACCGGGCCATGATTACCTTCCTCGACAAACATTTGAAGCCGGCCGGGGAATAAATAGTTGATTTCTGTTTGAAAATCACCGGATAATTTTAATAAAGTTATCCGGTAATTTTTTTACCGGTGAAAGGTTTGTGAAATGAATTTCAATCCGTCGAACAGGCCGGTTCGCCAGTAGCTCCACTGGTGGCCGCCCTGCCGTACGCGGTATTCATGCGGAATTTCCAAATCGCGCATTTTTACATGAAGTGCTGAATTCCCTTTGTACAAAAAATCATCGTCGCCGCAATCGATATAGAACCGGATGGATTTCAGCTTTTCCTCGTCAACGCTGTCGAGCAGGTGCAACGGGCTGTAAGATTTCCAGTAGTCGGTCACCTTTTCGTTTTCGGGTTTTGGCCCGTAAATGGTTTTGAAATAGCGGTCATACGCATCGTTACTAAGAATTTCCTCATCGGTAAATGTTCCGGCGCTCATGGCCACACACGACGAAAACAGTTCGGGATGGCGCATGGAAAGCAGCAGCGCCCCGTTACCTCCCATAGAAAGTCCGGCAATGGCACGAAATGCCTTTTTCGGCCTGATGCGGTATTCTTTTTCAATAAAAGGTATAAACTCTTCGATGAACATATCTTCCCAAGGGTCTTTACCGTCGTAACTGTTGATGTACCACGAAACTTTTCCGTCGGGCATTACGATGATACACGGTGGAAAATCGCCGTTGGCAATGCCGCGGTCGGCAATGCTGTTGGCCTCTCCAAACTGTATCCAGCCGGTTTCGTCGTCGGAATATCCATGCAACAAATAGAGCACAGGGTAGCTCCGCTGCGAGGTTTCATAATCTGGCGGTAAATAAACGGAGTACTCTACAGGGTAACTCACCTTTTCGCTTTCAAAAACAAGCGATTCCATAACTTTCCCGGTTTGGGCAAACAGGGTTGAT
>CAZCPH010000376.1:0-1353 GCA_964500105.1 uncultured Mariniphaga sp.
TTTTAGCTTACATTGGAATTGGATTAATGGTCGGCCTTTCAGGGGTTGGCAGTGCATATGGTACTACTATCGCCGGTAATGCGTCGGTAGGGGCAATGAAAAAGAACGGTGATGCATTTGGGAATTACATCATGCTCACCGCGCTTCCGGGCAGTCAGGGGCTGTATGGTTTTGCCGGCTACTTCCTGCTCGACAGCTTCGGTCTGTTGGAAACAACAATTGGCTGGGGTGTTGCAGCGTCGGTATTTGGCGCCGGTTTGGCGCTGGGCCTTGTGGGTCTGCTTTCTGCTATCCGCCAGGGACAGGTTTGTGCCAACGGTATAGCCGCGGTTGGCTCAGGTCACGATGTGGCAGGTAAAACGCTTATTCTTGCTGTGTTCCCGGAACTTTACGCCATTATTGCACTGGCTGCCACTTTCCTTATCGGAAGTGCAGTTGCCGGGTAGTTGCCTGCGAAAAATACGGCAAAAATCAATCGAATAAAATAAACTTTTTCCTTCGGAAATCAGTATAAAAAGTGTCCGTTGCCCGTTGTGGTGACGGATGCTTTTTTGTTTTATTAATGGAATGGAAATGAAAAATCTTTTTTTAATCATGTTGACGGGGTTGATACTACTGGGATGTGGGAGCCGGAAAGCTCAAAACAGTGATGCTCCGGGAGAAAACGAAATAATGCCGCCCGATATGCATACATCGCAAATTGCGCTTGATTTCTGGGGAACGTACAAGGGAATTCTTCCGTGTGCCGATTGTGAAGGAATTGAAACTACCATCGAACTGAAATCAGACGAAACGTGGGAGATGAAAACCGTTTATCTGGGAAAAAGTGACAAGGTGTTTGCAAATTCAGGGCATTACCACTGGAACGATGATGGCCGGAGTATCCATTTACACGGGCTTGAGAATGGCTCTTCAAACTTCTTTGTTGGTGAAAACCAGTTGATTCAGCTTGATTTGGAAGGGAACAGGATTGAAGGAGATTTGGCTGAGAAATATATCCTGAAAAAGGTTGGGCAGGATTAAGGACTCCAGGGTGAATAATCGTTGCCTGAGCTGCCTCCGCCACCTTTCGCTGCCCCAAGCGGAATAACCAGGCCGGCTGTAAATCTGGAAACAATTGTTTTTGCGTCTAATTTTTGAACATCTTGTAAGCTTTCATTTCCTGTAATTTCGGGATAGTTGTGCACTCCGTCGAGGCATGCATAATTCACAACATCTGCATTAACGGCAAAGGTCAGTTTCAATTTGTTTCCAAAACCCGCTTGTGTTCCCAATGCGAAGGTCATTTGTCCTACGTTGCCTTTGTTGATACCTGATTTTTGAAATATAATGGGGCGATCCATTCCCGGTGGA
>CAZCPH010000376.1:1363-3800 GCA_964500105.1 uncultured Mariniphaga sp.
CAAAACGAAAACCTTTGTTGTTCTGATTTGAAAATTCCCTGAAATAATAGCGCATATAAAACAACAGGGAGCCACTAATATTGTCATAATCAACAGGATAATTTCGGAAAATATTTTTGAAACTGCCATGAATTCCGTTTGCGGTAAAGTCGGGTATTTGACTGGTACCAGAAAGTTTATAAACCCCGATTGCGATTCCCGGCTCCCAGTGTTTTCCAAATGTACGACCGATATTGACATTGAATGTCCACCCGGGATTGTGTTGAAATTCTTTTTCGAGAAATTGAAAATCATTGGTGAATTCACTGGTTAGATGGGCTATTCCGCCATTAAAGGAAGCAGTCCAAAAATTGTTTTTTGATTTGGATGAAGAACCTGCCAGGGAATTGAGTGGAAAAATCAGCGTCAGCAAAATTCCGAAAATTATTGTCCAAACTGTTTTTAATGGTTTCGCCATCTGTAAATTTTGACTTTTGTTTTAGAAATTTGATAAATGTTGCAAAGATAGCTTTTTGAAGTTAACGGGTATTGGCAATTTTTATTTCGCTGCTGATAAATATCAGGAAATTAAAGCCCGGTTTTCATTCAAACGAATTTTCAGGAAACGGGACTGTGGCAATTATTTCTGAAAAAGAAAAAAGTGAAACCTCACGAGTGGATTTCAGAAAGTTCAGGATTCCTGTTCAAATTTTTAAACCGTTACACACCCTTCCGACGCGTTGGAAACCAAATCCCTGAATTTTTTCAGTACGCCACCCGGTTCTTTTTGTACAGGTCTTTTCCAGGTTTTTCGCCGTTGTTCCAGTTCTTCCGGCGTCAAATCCACATCGATGCGGTTGTTAGCAGCATCAATGGTAACAACATCGCCGTTTTGAATGAGTCCGATGGTTCCGCCTTCGTAAGCTTCCGGCGTAATGTGCCCTACAACAAACCCATGCGAACCGCCCGAAAACCGGCCATCGGTAATCAGTGCCACATCTTTTCCCAAACCGGCGCCCATAACCGCACTGGTTGGTTTTAACATTTCGGGCATGCCCGGTGCGCCTTTTGGCCCGCTGTTTCGAATAACAATCACTTCGCCGGGTTTTACCTGGGTACGAATACCTTCAATGGCTTCAAATTCATCTTCAAAAACCCGTGCCGGACCTGAAAACAGTTCGCCTTCCTTCCCGGTGATTTTTGCCACTGCACCCTGTTCGGCCAGGTTTCCATATAAAATTTGAATGTGCCCCTTGTTTTTGATGGGATTTTCAAACGAATGGATGATTTTTTGCCCTTCTTTCAGGCCTGAAACTTCTTCCAGATTTTCGCCAATGGTTTTCCCGGTAATGGTAAGGCAGTTCCCATTCAGAAAATTTTCTTTCAGCAGGAATTTCATCACGGCCGGAATGCCGCCCACATCGTGCAAATCTTCCATCAGGTATTTGCCGCTGGGTTTCAGGTCGGCAATAAAAGGCGTTTTGTCGCTGATGCGCTGGAAATCGTCTATGGTCAGTTTTACATCCACTGCTTTGGCCATGGCCAGCAGGTGAATCACGGCGTTGGTGGAACCTCCGAGTGCAATGGTAAGCGTAATGGCATTTTCAAAAGCTTCGCGGGTCATAATGTCGCGGGGCTTGATGTCTTTTTCAAGTACATTTTTAATGGCGCATGCAAGTGCTTCGCATTCCTTCTTTTTTTCTGGACTTAAGGCAGGATTGGACGAAGAACCCGGCAAACTCATTCCCATACATTCAATGGCAGCCGACATGGTGTTGGCGGTGTACATTCCGCCACAGGCGCCGGCGCCCGGAATACAATTCCGGATAATTCCCTTGTAATCTTCATCGGAAATACCTCCTTTTATGCGTTCGCCGTACGCTTCAAATGCCGAAACAATGTTGAGGTCTTCATTTTTCCAGCGGCCTTTTTTTACCGTTCCGCCGTACATAAGAATTGCAGGGCGGTTCAGCCTTCCCAGCGCAATCATGGCGCCGGGCATGTTTTTGTCGCACCCCACAATAGGAATTACTGCATCGTAAAACTGGGCAGCCACAACCGTTTCAATGGAATCGGCAATAATTTCGCGCGATGGCAGCGAATATTTCATCCCTTCTGTACCGTTGGTAATGCCGTCGCTAACTCCAATGGTGTGAAAAGTCAGACCATACAACTCTTCCTGTTTGTCCACTTCGCGTTTAACCGCATCAGCCAGCCCGTTCAGGTGCATGTTGCAGGGGTTTCCCTGGAAACCGGTGCTGACGATTCCTACCTGTGCTTTTTTCTGGTCGTTCTCACTCATGCCAATGGCATACAACATTGCCTGCGCTGCCGGCAGTGTGTCATCCTGTGTAATCAGCCGGCTGTATTTATTCCATTTATTTACCATTGTTTGTTGTTTTTAAATTCAAAATTCGAAATTAAGATAAAATTATCCGTTTTGAAAGACAGAAAGGAA
>CAZCPH010000377.1:0-3782 GCA_964500105.1 uncultured Mariniphaga sp.
AATAAAAAACCTCATTTACCTGAGGCAAATGAGGTTCAGTTTAGAATTTATTTCATACTAAAAACCTTCGGGACTTCCCACGCGGTTCATGGCACAACGGAAGCCCAAATCATTTTGCGCCCTGGTTTGTTCAAGGTATCTTCTTGTTCCGGGAACCAGCCAGTATGGTCTGTCTTTCCACGAGCCTCCTTTAAATACCCTGACTTCATCGCTAATTAACGATGAAAAATAACCCGGTCTTTCATCCTGAATGTACATATCCTGGGTTGATCTTGTTTCTTCAGCATTCCAGTCGCCTGTTTCCACCATTTGAGAATTGGAGCTGCCATCGAGGTAATTTCTGTAGTCGGCAATAGTATCTTTCACCAGATTACCATACTGATCGCGCATGTATTCTCCATTCGCTCCGCGACGATATTCGGTAACCACATTGCCCCTGAAAGGCTGAAATTCTTCCACATCCAGAAACGAAAGTGGCCTGTAAACATCAGAAACCCATTCGTTTACGTTTCCTGCCATACAATACAATCCATAATCATTCGGATCATAAGAAAATACAGGTGCGGTTACATCGGCATTATCGTTCAAAGCTCCTGCCATCCCCATCAGGTCACCACGGCCTCTGACAAAGTTAGCTCTGAGGCGTCCTTTTTCTTTACGACTGTCTTCTCTCAGGTAAGCACCGTTCCAGGGATAAATTCTGCGATCGGTAAGCAATTCACCATCGGTATTTCCAATCAGACCGTAAGCTGCATATTCCCATTCTGCTTCGGTGGGCAGACGGTAATTGGGCAGCATTAAGCCATCTTCCCACCTTACCCGGCGGGTAGTTCCGTCGGAATTCTCCTGAGGCCTTTCCCCGGCAGTTCCATCATATAAACCGGTTAAGTAAGTGTCTGTTGTAAAAACATTTTCGCCCGATTGCGACAAATCGTGCTGAAGGATACCTTTTGAAACCAAAATTTGTTCGTTTACCCTGTCGGTCCGCCAGCTGCAATAGGCTTCAGCCTGTTCCCAGGTAACCCCAACAACAGGATAATCGGTATATGCCGGATGCCTGAAATAGTTGTTTACATAGGGCTCGTTGTATGCCAGTTCACTTCTCCACAAGGTGGTATCAGGAAGCGCGGCATTCAGTTTTTGCCGGTCTCCGGGGTAAACTCTGCCAAGCCAGTAAATGTATTCGCGGTAATCCTGGTTCGACACTTCAGTTTCGTCCATATAAAACGAGGCAACTGTAACCCTGCGTGGATGATTATCCCACTTGTACATCACATCTTCTTCCACACGCCCCATGGTAAATGTACCACCCTGAATAAATACGAGCCCCGGCCCTGGTTCCTGCTCATAACCAGAAAGATAAGGTATATTTCCTGTTTCCTCGTCATTATAAGCCCAGCCGGTTGTGCGGGAAGCTTCCTTGCTTCCGCCTCCGCCAAAAATTCCGCATCCTGAAAAAGATGCAGCTAAAACCAGTAACAATAACGTCCTTAGCTTCATTAAATTAGTGTTTTTCATTTTTTCCGATTGTCACAAATATAACTGATTTGTTGAATTCTTATTGTTTTGCAATAGTACATTTTTTTCACATATTAAAAACCTTGTAGTTATATTTGCCTGTTGTTGGACAAAAATAATTGTTTTATTGTAAAAGGGAACGGCTGCAATAATTATTTTCGGCAGGCGTTTAAAAGTTATTAATATGTTGAGTCGTAATGAATAAATATATCATCCTGCTGCTGATTTTATTAACTGGTTTTACCCCTACCGATACCAGACGGGAAATTATAACCATAAACTGGCAAAAAACCAGCCAGGAGGAGAACCGGCTGGGGCTAACTTTCCCGGAAGCAGGATATGCAAACCCGGGAGCACAGGTTCCGCTTTTTTTCAGAACTTTTCCGGTAAACAATTCAAATCAGGACATTCATTTTATTTTGGAAAATCCGCAATTTGAAGAAGTTGAGAAGCACGAACTGCAACCTTATCTGGCTGAGATTCCGGAAATGGCGGAACTTAAAAAAATCAGGTTAAAATCAGGCAATTTAAATCAGATTGAGATTCAGGTTCCCGCCATTATCCAAAAAGAAGGCAAAATATTTTTGCTTAAACAATTTGCCCTGAAGCAAATTCCGCAAATAATGAAATCAGCGCAGTTTTCTGCACACTCCTGGAAATCTGAATCAATACTAAAAGACGGGAAATGGGTAAAAATTACCACCTCTGAAAAAGGGATTCATAAAATTCCCTATTCAAAACTAGCTGAGTATGGATTTGCCAATCCCTCGCAGGTTAAAGTTTTTGGCGCAGGGGGAATGATTTTGTCAGAAGACCCGGGTACAATTGAATATGATGATTTGCCTCAGATTGCCGTTTGGCATGGCAAAAACAGCGGCACAGACTGCCTCTTTTTTTATGCACCCGGTTCAGTTGAATGGAAAAAGCCGGCATCAGGCAATTATCTGGAACACCAGTTAAATCCCTATGCAACCAAAGGCCATTTTTTCCTCACTGAAGACAAAGGACAAAACAAAACCATACAACTTCTGCCGGAAATTAGTCAGCCGGCAACACATACAATTTCCTCCTTCGATGACTATTCGCTTTACAAAAAAGAGCAATTCAACTTAATCCATTCGGGAAAACAATGGTTCAGCGAAAAATTCATCAACGGAACCAACAAAAGTTTCAGTTTTCAATTAACCGGTATTGAACCATCCTCTGAAGTTTTTCTCCGGATACATGGAGCAGCAAGATCCTCTTCAGACTCGGAAATGCCAGTTACAGCTAACCAAACCAACCTGGGAAGTATTCCTTTTCCAAAGATTAACACAGCCGACAACACAGGAATTTTTGCTTCGGAAAATATCAGGCGATTTACGCTGCCTGCCTCCGCAGAAAAGCTCGATCTAACCCTTAAATATTTTGGTTCAGGCACCAGCCCCGAAGCCTGGCTTAACTTTATAGAAGTCAATTACCGAAGAAAACTAAAAGCAGGAAATGATGTGCTGTTTTTTCGCGACATAAAATCTGCAGGTGAAGGCAATATTCTCCGGTTCTCCATCGAAACCGGCACTTCCGACATCAAAGTTTGGGATGTAACAGATGTTTTCAATGTAAAAGAAGTGCCGCTTCAAGTGAATAACAACACGGCAACCGGAACAAGACCGGCATCAGTACTCACAGAATATGCCCTGTTCAGTCCCGGCGGAAATTTTCCCGAACCGGCACTGGAAGGCGAAATAGAAAATCAGGACTTGCATGGCCTAGATACGCCGGAGTATCTCATTATTTCTCACCCCTTATTTCTCAGCCAGGCAAATCAGCTGGCTGATTTTCACAGAACAAATGACGGCATGCAGGTTGAAGTGGTAACATCAGATAAAGTGTACAACGAATTCAGTTCGGGACAAAAAAATGCTACCGGACTGCGTAACTTCATCAAAATGTTTTACGACCGCAATAACGGACTGAAGTATGTGCTTCTTTTTGGCGACGGAAGCTACGATAATAAAGGTATAAACAGCGGAAGCCAGAACTTTATCCCAACATTTCAGTCAAACAATTCCGTTGACCCGGTTTCATCTTTTGTTACCGACGACTACTTTGTATTGCTTGATGCCGGAGAATCTGTTTACAGCGGAGCCATCGATCTGGGAATTGGCCGGATTCCTGCATCAACCATTTTTCAGGCAGAAGTTGCAATAAAAAAAATCAAAGATTACCACGACCAAAAAGCATTTGGCGACTGGCGCAACATCGTCAGTTTCATTGCCGACGAT
>CAZCPH010000378.1:0-3780 GCA_964500105.1 uncultured Mariniphaga sp.
TTTGAAAAGCGGTTTTTTAACAAAAAAGATGAAAAAATGAGATTCAGTCAGTTGATTACCCTGCGATATTCGGTCAGAAACTATAAAAACACCCCGGTTGAAAGCCAAAAGCTTGAACAGGTTTTGAATGCCGCACGGCTTGCACCTTCGGCGGTAAATTTTCAGCCCTGGCATTTTATTGTGGTTACGAAACCGGAAAACCTCACCAAAATTCACCTTACCTATCACCGCGAATGGTTCAGAACTGCACCGGTAATTATTATTGCCTGTGCCGACCATTCCCTATCGTGGAAAAGAAGTATTGACGGCAAAGATTCGGCAGAAATTGATGTGGCCATTGCCGTTGACCACATGACGCTGCAGGCTGCAGATTTGGGACTGGGAACCTGCTGGGTTTGCAATTTCGACACGCAGCGCTGTGCCGAAGCGCTGAAACTTCCCGGATACATTGAGCCGGTTGTTATGGTCCCGCTTGGTTATCCGGTGGAAGAAGAAATTCCTTCAAAAAGGCGCAAGCTGCTGGAGGAAATCATTCACTGGGAAAAGTTTTAAGATAATTTTCCAACCTGTTCATTCCCTCTTCAATATTTTCGATGGAATTGGCATAGGAAAACCGCAAAAATCCTTCTCCGTTTTCGCCAAAATCAATTCCCGGAGTCACACCCACATGAGCTTTTTCCAGAATATCGAAAGCAAGACTGTAGCTGTCGGCCGACAAATGCCGGGCATTCACAAACACATAAAAAGCACCGGTGGGTTTTACTTTGATATCTAACCCCAACTGCTGCAAACGTTTTATTAGATATTTGCGCCTTTTGTCGTATGTTTCCTTCATCAGAGCCACTTCTGTTTGTGCCGAACGCAGGGCGGCAATTCCCGCCCGTTGTGCCGTTGAGCTGGCACAGATAAACAGATTTTGCTGAAACTTCTGCATAGGTCTTACAAATTCCTTCGGTGCAATTACATAGCCCAGACGAAGACCGGTCATGGCAAAAAGCTTTGAAAAACCGTTCAGCACAAAAGTATTGTCTGTAAATTCCAGCATCGAATGGGCTTTTCCTTCATAAACCAGTCCGTGATAAATTTCGTCGGAAATAACCGGAACGTCGTATTTTGCCAGTTCCTGCATAACTTCTGGCGACAACAAGTTCCCTGTGGGATTCATGGGGCTGTTAATCAGAATGGCCCTTGTTTTACCGGTTATGCGTTTACAAATCTCCTCGGGCCGGTACTGAAAACCATCCTCTTCGTAAACCGGAACTTTTACAGCCTTCACACCAAGAAACTGCATAAAATTAGCATAACAGGCATACCCGGGATCCGACAAAATCACTTCATCGCCCGGATCGCACAACGTGCCCAAAACAACCAAAATGGCCGGAGAACTTCCGGAAGTAACCAAAATCTGATCCGGAGAAACTGTTACATTGTATTCTTTCTTATACCGGACAGCCAGCTCTTGCCTCAGTTCCGGATCGCCTAAACTGTGGGTGTAATGTGTCCTCCCTTCGGCAAAAGCCTGCTGAACGGCGGAAGAGACACATTGCGGCACATCGAAATCGGGCTCACCAACCTCAAGATGAATCACTGAAATTCCTTTTCGCTCCATCTCTGCCGCCTTTTCCAAAACCTCCATCACAATAAACGGAGAAATATGTTTTGCCCTTTCTGAAAGCATTTTTGTTTTTTTACGAATGTCCGTTATTTAAACCAAAATAATGTTGATTTTCATCATATACAAGAATTCAAAAACGGAATTAAAGAACATTTCTGCCGGAAGCGCTAACAATGCCAGACCAGATTCTACAGGTAACTTTTTGCAATCTGAAGAGCCTGACTCCGGTAACCGCCGCCAAACAAAAAATAGTGATTCAACACATGGTATAACTGATAAAGTTTGTTCCGATCACGCCAGTCGGGCGGCAAGGGATTTACCTCGTTGTATGCACTGTAAAACCGCTCTGAAAACCCGCCAAACATGGTCATAATGCCCATTTCCATTTCACGGTCGGCGTAATATGCCGCAGGATCTATTAAAGATGGTCCGTTTAAGGTGTTCATATAGTTACCTGACCACAAATCGCCATGGATAAGTGCCGGCGAAGATTCAGCAGGAACAAGTATTTCAACACGGCTTAGTAACCGGTCGTAAACAATCAGTTCACTTGCAGGCAGCTGCCGTTCTTTCTGAATCAGGTCCAGCAAATACCGCATCCGGTTATCCCTGTAAAACTCAGCCCAGTTGGTCTTCCATTCGTTATTCTGAGGAGTTGAACCACAATAGTTATCGTGGTAAAAACCAAACTTGCCCGATGAATAGTTATGAATAGCTGCCAGCCCACGGCCTAAAACTTCATCAGAGTTTCCCTCACCAAATCCGGGTTCAAGGTATTCCAGAACCAGAAATCCCGGAGTAGCATCTACCTCCTTTGCAGCAAAAACTTTTGGCACAATCAACTGATTGGCGGCTGCTTTCCGCAACTCTTCCAGACTTTCAGCTTCCCGCAAAAACATATCAGGTTCACAGTTCCCGTTCCATTTCAGAAAAAACGTTCCGGCACTGGTGTCAATCTTCGAAGCGTTATTAATACAACCTCCACCCAATGTTTGTGACGAATGGATTATTACCTTTTCACCAAATTTATCAGAAAGAGCCGATTGGACTTCATCTGAAATAGAATTTCTGTTTTGGAAATAGTGCATAATAAAACTCTGCTTTGTACGAAATTAGTACCGTAATACTACCAAAATTCAATGAATTATCAAATGCAAAGTTTTATTTCACGGCACTTTGAATTTCTTTTTAGTATGTAATTTTTACAACATCTGTTCATTGAATAACATGAGAAGATATAGAACCTTAAATCACTTTTGTGATGGAAAATTTTGTTTACGTGAGTTCGACCCAGGCCACTTTAAAAATTTGGCTATTTTCAATTACTTCTTCCAGATTTTGAGAAAGTTTTCTATCTATATAAAAATAAGCGATTAATACGGAAATCAGATTTGACAGAAAGTTTACAAAGCTTCTGTGACTGGTGTGTTTATATCACCGTTGCCAACCCCGTCTTGTTTGATGCCTTTCCGACTAACTTCACGCTAAAAAAAAATCAGTCAGTAAAGAATTTAATTCTGATTAAGAGACTGTTTTGATTTTGTTTTTTAGAAATATTTTGATGTATTTTTTGCTCAGACAAGGCAAAATTGACGCGAATAGCCATAGCTATTTAAGGAAATTTTGCAGCAGTATGAGTGAAAAAGACGCAAAATAGAATAAATGGATAAATTTAAAACAGTCTCTAAATATTTTAGTATTTTGAGCAAAATATTGAAATAGATTTAAAACTTTTGTATTTCAGGAAAAATGCAGTCAGCGCTGATTTTATCAAGTTTTAAGCGAATAATTTCAAGTGCGTTTTTTTTCTGTAAAACAATACTATGAAAATGCTAAATCAACACGAAAAACATTCTCTTCAAAAGCCATTAATGAACCTTGCGCAGACCTTTTTCAGTCTGTACTTCCTGGCTTCACAGGATCAGGGAAAGTGGCTAAAAAAATAACACCATGAATCATAAACCAAAAAAATAATCAAATGAAGCAAGCATTTTTAGCACTATTCCTATTGATGGGCCAAATAGTAACAGCCCAGAACAAAACAGACATAAGTCTCTTTTCAAGAAGCGACAGTGCCGTTTATCTGAATGAGATTTCATCGGAGTCAGGAGATTTGTACAACGCACTGGGGCACCACGGACCGGCAATAGAAAACGAATGGCTGG
>CAZCPH010000379.1:0-3776 GCA_964500105.1 uncultured Mariniphaga sp.
CATGCCCTGTGTAATTTCAGGCCAAACTGCTCCCGGTGCATGCACTTTTTTGTAAGCTTCAATCAGTTGAAGGTCGTCTTCCAGCTTTAATGTTTTACAAAATCTCTTGTACTGAGCCATATTTTCTTATTTGAATTCCAGTTTTGGATGCACTTTTAGAGTACGATAACCATAAATAGCAATAACCACAAAACTAATAAACGGTAAAATAAACGAAAAATTCACTGCCGGCAGCGGGCCAACGGTTCCCAAATCGATAATGGCACCCTGCAGCGGGGGCATTAACGCGCCGCCAACAATAGCCATCACCAAACCTGCTGCGCCAATGGTTGCATCGTCGCCCAGATTTTCGAGCGCTATACCATAAATGGTTGGGAACATGAGCGACATAAAAGCCGAAGTGGCAACCAGCAGGTAAAGTCCGGCCATTCCTTGAATTAAAATAACTCCCGTGACTGTAACCATGCCGCCAATTGCAAAAATCATGAGCAACATCCGCGAGTTGAGGTATTTCATCAGCATGGTACTGATAAACCGGCTGGAAAGGAAAATGATCATGGCCACAATATTATAATTCTGTGCTGTGGCCTTTGGAATACCCAGGTTATCAGCATAATGAATAATAAATGTCCAGCACATGATTTGCGCGCCCACATAAAAAACCTGGGCGATCACTCCTTCCCGGTATTTCACATTTTTAAAAAGCCTTTTAAACGTATCTGATGTTTTGATGGTGTGGTCAGCGCCTGCCCGTTTGGGCATTTTCGCAAAAAAAATGACAATAAACATGGCAATCACCACAAAACCCAGAATAATATACGGGTCGCGGATTACTGCCAAATCGTGTGTACGGATTGCTGCTTTTTCGGCCTCTCCAAGCGTGGTATAAATCAACTCTCCGGCAGCATCGCGTTTGTCCGATTCCAGCGAAGAAAGAATAAAGTTTGAAGCTACAAACATTCCCAGCAATGAGCCCATCGGATTAAACGATTGAGCCAGATTCAGCCTTCGGGTTGCCGTTTCGGGGGCCCCCATCGACAAAATATATGGATTGGCGGTGGTTTCAAGAAATGCCAGTCCGAACGTTAAAATATAAAGTGAAACCAGAAAAAAACCGAAAATTTCGAACTGTGCAGCAGGAAAAAACAACAAAGCCCCCACCGCGTAAAGCGCCAGTCCCATTAAAATTCCTTTTTTGTAGCTGTACTTTTTCACGAAAAGTGCCGCCGGAAGTGCCATGGTGGCATATCCGCCATAAAACGCAAACTGAACCAGGGCAGCTTTCACATTGGAAATTTCCATTACGGTTTGAAATGCGGCCACCAGCGGATTGGTAATGTCGTTGGCAAAACCCCACATGGCAAACAAACTGGTAATCAGGATAAATGGAAGTAAAACTTTTTTCGAAACAACAGGCTTTTTTGATTCTTTCATCTCATTAAAATTGTTTATTTGATTCGTATTCGATGTAACTCTAAATGAATTTTAATTCTTCTTGTTTGTGAATTTGAAGAATGAAAATTCATGTTCGTTTCATAATTATTCGATAAAGACTTTTAGAAATTGTTGGCCAAATTGAATATTTTTTTCGACATGAGCATCCTTCTCTTTCCGCTATTCGCTGAATTTGTTGAAGTTTTTCCTGAATGAGGCAGATTCGTTCTTTTATCAATTTCTATATCAATTCCATCAACTGCCTTCTTTCATTGAAATTCTTTCAGTATCTGATTTTGATTTTTATCGTTCCTGCAATTTCTTCTTCAGAAGGAAAAACTACGTATCCACCGCCGCTTCCCGAAGTAATGGCACCTGAATATTTTGGAAAATAGTTTTCATCCATCTCTTTCATCACCCAGTCGGGGACGGTGTGCGGAAGGATGTCACGCCAGCAAAGAAAAGTTTCTTTCATGGATTCGCCCAGTTGGTTGACATCTTTTTTCAGGATGGCATCGTAACAGGCTTTTCCTGATTCTCCCAACCGTTTTATGAGTTTGGGATCGAGGTTTTTCTGTTGAATGGGATCGTAGCCTTTCGGACGGGGAGTTAACGAAACGAAGTTCAGCACTTCCGACAACCACTCGCACGTTTCGCGATCGATGGTATTTTCAATGTGATTTGGCCAGAAACTGCCGTTGTAATCGAGACGGGATATGCCCGGTACAAGCAGTCCAATCTGGTCCTGCGATCCTGAAATGTATTCCGAACCGGGCGGATTTTCCGCGCCAAAAAGCAGTTGGGCATTGCGCACCAGGTCGCCTTCAGGAAGTCGATCGCCCCACAATTCTATACCCACTTTTCGGGAGCTGGTGGCCATGCCCGAGCGGTCGTTAAAATCGATAGTAGGCCATACCTGCGCCACCACTACCGATCCCGGGTGCACTTGCGACACCCAAGGTTGATCCATCCATCCACCGGCCAGGCACAGCCTGTAAGGAAATTTCAACTCCTTTTTTGAGTCGGAACTTGAACGGGCAGGCAAACCTTCTTCGGGTATGCGCTCCAAAACAACAAGTTCGACCCCGTTTTCTTCGCACAACCGTTTTTTACCGGGCGTATAGCCATCGGAGTTCACTACAAAAATGTCGGGTTTCAATATTTTCATATCCGGCTCAAAATCGAGCATTCCCGAGCCGGAAGCGATGTACGCTTTTTCAACATACTTTATAGCATCCACCATGTACCTGCGCTCCTCCTGCGAAAAGTAAGGTGCTTTTCCTTTCAGTTGTCTGACGTTTTCGTCCTGCCCCACAAAAACATGCAGCTCCCCGTATTTTGCGGCAGTTTTAAAAAATGCGATGTGCCCTGCATGCAGCAGGTCGTAACACCCGCTGACCATTACTTTTTTACTCATTTAAACCAATTATTTGCTTTGGCTAATTCTAAAATTCTCATGTTTATCCCGAGCCAGAAAGGAGAAATCTATGCAAAAATGCAGAGATTCCTTGTCGCTTCGCTTCCCTCGGAATGACAGCAGCCAACAACGTCTGTCATTTCGACGAAGCATGAAAAGAAATCTTTCTATATGAGCAGATTTCTCATCCGCCAGCCGGCGGATTCGAAAAGACAATTTCATCAGTTGAAATCTTGTTATTTGGATTCTTTCCCCTGTACCATCTGCTCTTTTATCCAGTCGTAAGTTTTTTTCATGCCGTCTTTCAGCGGGTAGGAAGGTGCCCAGCCGAGGTATTGTTTTATCAGTGTATTGTCGCTGTTGCGGCCTCGTACGCCTTTGGGCGCATCCAAATCGTAGGTACGTTTCAGTTTGTAGCCGGCTATGTCTTCCACAATGTCCACCAGCTGGTTAATGGAAACCATCTCGTCGCTGCCGAGATTGATGGGCTCCTCGATGTCGCTGTACATAATTTTCAGGATGCCTTCCACGCATTCGTCAATGTACATAAACGAGCGGGTCTGCTCGCCGTCTCCCCAGATTACGATTTCATCCTTTCCGTACAATTCGCCCTCAATTACTTTGCGGCAGATGGCTGCCGGCGCTTTTTCGCGTCCGCCGTCATACGTTCCAAAAGGCCCGAACACATTGTGGAAACGCGCCACACGGGTTGTAATTCCGTAATCTTCTTTAAAATGACGGCACATTCTTTCGGAGAACAGCTTTTCCCAGCCGTAACCGTCTTCAGCCATTGCCGGGTAGGCATCTTCCTCTTTCAGTCCGGGATTATTGGGGTCGGTTTGTTTTGTGGCGTTATACACACAGGCCGATGAAGCGTAAAAAAAGCGGGTGATTCCCAAATCGCGCGAAGCCATCAGCAAGTGCG
>CAZCPH010000380.1:0-2260 GCA_964500105.1 uncultured Mariniphaga sp.
CGAACTGGAAACAACTATAGATCCGTTTAAGGGCCTGTTGCTCGGACTTTTCTTCATCTCAGTAGGTGCAAGCATTAATTTTATGCTGTTTATTGAAGATCCCTTTCGTATAATTGGTTATGTTTTGCTTTTGGTATTTCTGAAATTTATGGTGTTGTTGGTGCTGGGCAGGTTTTTCAGGCTAAAAAAAGGGTACGAATTTCTTTTTGCATTTCTGCTGGCCCAATCCAGTGAGTTTGCCTTTGTTCTGATTTCCTTCTCAAGGCAAAGTCAGCTTTTTGAAGAGAAAACCGGTGGATTGTTGCTGCTGGTGGTAACCCTTTCCATGGCATTGTCGCCACTACTGTTGTTACTGAACGATAAAGCTGTTAGTCCAATTTTGGCCCGGTGGCAAAATAAATTTGATTACGATGAGGTTGAAGCTCCTGAAAAACCAATTATTCTTGCTGGTTTCGGACGGTTTGGACTTGCAGTCGGCCGGCTGCTGTTGGCAAACGGGTTTAAAGTTACTATTATCGATAGCAATCCTGCAAATGTTGAAATTTTGAGGAAATTTGGGTTTAAACTGTATTATGGCGATGTTACCCGCCCGCAGGTGCTCGAAAATGCCGGAATTGCTAACGCCCGACTGTTGATTTTAAGCATGGCGGAATATGATAATGCGCTCAAAGTGGCCGGGTTTGTGCGTACAAAATACCCTGAAGTAAAAATTCTGGCCAGGGCCAAAGATATTTATCACGCATTTGAATTTATTAAACTGAATGTGAAAACGGTACAGCGGGAAATGTTTAATTCGGGACTTGAGCTCGGAACCAAAGCTTTGGAACATTTGGGGTTTGCCCGTTATGAAGCACACCGTTCTGCCCGTTTTTTCAAACACCATGAAGAGGAGGTTTTCATGGAACTCTATGAACACTGGCTGGAAGATCATTCCAAGTTCATTCAGGAATCGCGTCAGTTCTCAGAACAGCTTTCTGAAACCCTGATGGCAGAGAAAAATTTCTCGATACATGAAGCCGATTGTGCGTGGGATGTGGAATCCATAAGAGAAGAAGCTGAGGCCTCGCTGAAAACAGGAGATCTGAAATAAATTAGAACTTTTCTAAATTGGCGAAATATCAATAAAATTGATTTTTTGCCATGTCTGAGTTTAAATAAAAGTCTAAATTTGCAACCTGTAAATAGCAAAAATTGTGGCAGGTTCTGTAATAAAACATAAAGGTTTTGTAAAGAGTGTTAAAAACAATGCTCTTACTGTCAGTATAGTAAATCAGTCTGCATGCTCGTCGTGTCATGCAAACGGAGCCTGTTCGGTAGCTGATTTTCAGGAAAAAGAAATTGAAATTCCCTGTTTAAATCCAAAATATTCTCCCGGGCAGGAAGTTACAGTTTTGTTTCGCGAATCAGCAGGGTTTACCGCACTTTTTTATGGCTACATTCTTCCGTTTTTACTGGTTATGCTGGTTTTAATTGTGTTGTTTGAAACCACCAGCAACGAAGCAATTGCTGGTTTAGCAGCTTTGGGCATTTTGATACCATATTATATAACATTATATTTTTTTCGTCATTATTTAAAAAAAGTTTTCAAATTCGAACTGGAAGAAAATTAATTCACTATGAGTATCACGGTTATATATACAGTTGCCACGCTGAGTGCTATCGGGACCTCTGCAGCGGTTATCCTCTATTTTGTTGCCCGGAAGTTTAAGGTTTATGAAGATCCGCGGATTGATGAGGTGGAGCAGAGTTTGCCAGCTGCCAATTGCGGCGGATGTGGTTATGCAGGCTGCCGCGCCTTTGCCGAAGCCTGCGTAAAAGCCAGCGATTTAAGTGATTTAAACTGCCCGGTAGGAGGAAACGAAACTATGGCCAAAGTTGCCGGAATACTGGGTCTTGAGGCGGTTAAAAAGGATGCCCGTGTGGCATATATCCGTTGCAACGGCACTTGCGACCACCGGCCTAAAACCAATATTTTTGATGGCGCCACAACCTGTGCTATTGCGGCATCGGTTTACAGCGGCGAAACGGATTGTCAGTGGGGTTGTTTGGGATACGGCGACTGCTTCGATTCCTGCGATTTTGATGCCATAGAGTTGCGCGCCGATCTGGGTGTACCCAGAATTATTGACGACAAATGTGTGGCTTGCGGTGCCTGCGTGGAAGCCTGTCCGAAAGACCTTATCGAGTTGCGCAAGCAGTTTCCAAAAAATCGTAAAGTGGTCGTTTCATGCCGGAACAAGGATAAAGGCGGTGTGGCGCG
>CAZCPH010000380.1:2270-3494 GCA_964500105.1 uncultured Mariniphaga sp.
CGGAAAGCCTGTTCTGTGGCTTGTATTGGATGTGGAAAGTGCGAAAAAGAGTGTAAGTTCGATGCCATTACCATCGAAAACAACCTGGCGTTTATCGATTCCGACAAATGTAAGCTTTGCCGCAAATGCGTGCCGGTTTGCCCAACAAACGCCATTATCGAAGAGAATTTTCCTCCCCGGAAAATCAAGGTTGAAGAAAAAGAAGAGTGTAGTACTGCAAAATAAATCAGAATGTTAAAAACGTTCAAAAAAGGAGGGGTACATCCTCCCGAAAACAAACTTTCAGCAGGCAAACCCATCGAAGTTTTGCCTCTCCCGGCCTCGGTTTTTATCCCTGTTGCCCAGCACATCGGCGCTCCGGCAACGCCTGTGGTTAATCGTGGCGACACCGTGAAAGTGGGGCAGGTAATTGCCAAAAGCAGCAGCTTTGTGTCCACAAATATTCATTCTTCCGTTTCCGGAAAGGTGAAAAAAGTAGATTTCCAGGCTGACAGTTCAGGCTATCCGAAGCAGGGGATTTTTATTGATGTGGACGGAGATGAGTGGCTCGAAGAAATTGACCGTTCGGAGGACTTTAAAAAAGAGTTTGACCTGAGTGGGGACGAAATTGTTAAAAAAATTCAGGAAGCCGGAATTGTGGGGTTGGGTGGTGCTACATTTCCAACTCACGTAAAACTTGTTCCTCCCAAAGGGATGAAAGCCGACGTGCTTTTAATCAATGGTGTGGAATGTGAACCCTACCTCACTTCTGACCACCGGTTGATGCTGGAAAAAACCGACGAAATTCTGGTGGGAACACAGCTTTTGATGAAGGCTTTGAATGTGGAAAAAGCAGTAATCGGAATTGAGAACAATAAACCCGACGCCATTCAGAAACTCACGGAGAATTCGAAACAATTCAACGGAATCAGCGTAACGGCCCTGAAAGTGAAGTATCCGCAGGGAGGTGAAAAACAGCTGATTAAAGCAGTTACGGGACGTGAAGTTCCTTCGGGCGGATTGCCTATTGCTGTTGGTGCTGTGGTGAGTAACGTGGGTACTGCTTTTGCGGTTTACGAAGCCATTCAGAAAAACAAACCGCTGTTTGAAAGGGTGGTTACCATCACCGGAAAGGGCGTTTCAAAACCATCAAACTTTTTGGTGCGCATCGGAACATCAACTTCTGCTTTGGTGGAAGCTGCTGGCGGTCTGCCTGAGGAGTCCGGAAAAATAATCAGTGGCGGC
>CAZCPH010000380.1:3504-3764 GCA_964500105.1 uncultured Mariniphaga sp.
GATGGGACGTGCCATCGCTTCACTCGATGTGCCGGTTACTAAAGGCACTTCGGGAATTCTTCTGCTGAAAAAGGAAGAGTCGAAACGCGAGCCGGTAATTGCATGCATTCGTTGTTCGCGGTGTGTGTCGGTTTGCCCCATGGGCCTGGAACCCTATCTGCTGATGACGCTTTCAGAAAAACAAATTTTTGACCGGGCAGAGGAAGACAAGATTATGGACTGCATTGAGTGTGGTTCGTGCAGCTATACCTGTCCGTCAA
>CAZCPH010000381.1:0-3752 GCA_964500105.1 uncultured Mariniphaga sp.
TCCGTTTTTTCAGTTGCGTTTTGATTATTTGCTTCGCTTTGTTTATTGTTTTTGCACGAAAACAGCAAAGTGGTCATTAAAAGCAATAATACAGCAGCAATCCTCATTTCATTCATTTAAAACGGTTACAGTAATAACTACGTCTGTAAACGGACGATTGTTCTCGTCGGTTTTTAATGCAGCAATTTTGTCGATAACTTCCATTCCTGAAATACATTCACCAAAAATGGTGTATTTTCCATCCAGATCGGGATAGCCACCAATGGTGGTGTAGGCCTTGCGCTGTTCTTCCGAGAATTCCAGTATGCCGGTTTGAAGGTTATATTCGGTTTCAATCTGGTTTCGCACCTGGTCGGCAATTTCACGAAACTCTTCCACTTTTTTTTCTTCACGCAGTTTCTGCAATTGTGCCCGCACTTCGGTATTCAGGTATTTGTTCACAATTTTGTTTCGAATGGGGCGGTTTACGGCAATTTCCATGGTGTCGAGCTGACCGGTTGTGTACAAGCTGCCTTTCACAATGTAAAACTGCGAGATATCGGATTGTTGCCAGGGGTTTGTTTCATCGGGCTGGCGTGGCGCACAAAGAGCACCTTTTTTATGAAAATAGTGGGGCAGGATTTCGTCATCCACTGTATGGTCGGGGTCACCATATCCGATACGTTTTCCGGGAGGTGCATTTTTTGAGCTTTTTGAGCCACCCTGAATGAGAAAATCCTGAATAACTCGGTAAAACAGCGTTTCGTTGTAATAACCTTCCTGTGCCAGTTGCAAAAAGGCATTGCGGTGTTTTGGCGTGTCGTCGTAAAGCATAAAGGTCATGTCGCCAAGGTTGGTGGAAACACGCACTTTTTTCGACTGCGCAAACCCTGTAAATGCAATTGTGAAAAGCAAGAAGAAAACTGCTGTTCGTACCATGGGATTATTTTAGCCAGACAATTTCCATTTTTACATCCTGCACCGGCCGGTCGTTGGCATCGGTTTCCAAAGCGGCAATTTTATCAACAACATCCATTCCTTCAACCACTTCGCCAAATACGGTATATTCTCCATCGAGCGACGGGTATCCGCCAACAGTTGAGTAAAATTCCCGCTGTTCGGGAGTGAACCTGAAACCCATTCCGCGGGCTTCAACCAGGCTGTCCACCAGTGCTCTGATTTCTGCCACCCTGCGGTTAAACCCATCCCGGTCGTTGTTTTGTCTGTACTGCTCCATTTCAGCCTGTGCGGCCATCATTTGTTCGCGCATCAAATCATTTATAAGTTGCTGGTTTTTGGCCATTTCCAGTGTATCAAGCGCGCCCGGCGAAAAAATTCTGCCCTGAACAATGTAAAATTGCGATGCACTTGAACGTTTCTCCGGGTTAGATGGTCCTCCACGACGGGCAGCAGCAACTGTTCCGCGTTTGTGGTAGAATTCAGGGAAAATTTCAGCAGGAAGTGTATAGTCGAGCGAACCTCCTCCGAGCATTTTTCCCGGTTCGGCGTTTTTCGACTCCGGGTCACCGCCCTGAATCATAAAATTTTGAATGACCCGGTGAAAGAGCAAATCGTGATAGAAATTCTCTTTAATCAGTTTTTCAAAATTTTTCCGGTGCTCTTCGGTTTTTTCATACAGTTTGATTTTTATTTCACCATACGGTGTTTTTATCAACGCATCGGCTTCACCTTCTGATTGCTTTGTATTTCCACATGAAAATCCGGCAACCAGCAAAAACAAAACAAGCATATATCCCCAGTTCTTCATTGTTTTCTTTTTAATTTGTTCTGAAAAAATTTGCGTAAATATAACAAGTTACCAAAAACTTTGTACTCTGTGTAACCTTTCCTTGCAAATATGGTCTGATAAATCGAAATCAGGTAAAACTATGGAACACATACAGATTAACTCAAAATTACGGCTCGAAGCTGTTCACCTTAACATGACCGATGTGATTTTTGAGGCCATTGATCAAAACAGGGAATTTCTGAAAAAATGGTTGCCTTTTATTGAGGATACAGTGCATGCCGAACATACCGGGGAAATTATCAGAGGAATAGTTTCGCAAAAGGGTAAAAAGCGCGATGAGGTGTTTTCCATTTGGTACAATCAGGAATTTGCGGGGCTGATTGGCTATAAAGATACCGATTGGATAAACCGGAAAACCGAACTGGGATACTGGCTTACCGAAAAAATGCAGGGCAAAGGAATAATTACAGCCAGTGTGCAAAAGCTTGTTCAGATTGCTTTCAATAAATACGGAATGAACCGGGTTCAGATTAAAGTTGCCGTTGGAAATGTTAAAAGTGCTGCAATCCCCCAAAAGCTCGGTTTTTATTTCGAAGGAATTGAACGGCAGGGAGAATATCATCACGGAAAATTTATGGATTTGGAAACTTACAGCCTGTTAAAGACGGATTACAGCGCTGTGCTAAAGAACTGGTAGTTCGGTAGGTGGCTGTTTATAAGCAAATTAAATGTAAAGCTTAAGTTAATATGTGTTAAGAGAAATTTGATATTTAAAGAAACTTCATATATTTGACCCGAAAATTCGTTTGTTCGGTTTTTTTAAAAATTACATGTAAGGGTAATTATAGAAAACAAAGATTATGGAAGAGAAAAAAATTAGAAGAAACCTTTACCGTGTATTACGAAAAACGGGGGTACAAAAGGATGATATTCAGCCCGAAGCATCATTTAATGCTGATTTGAATTTCGATTCGGTTGACTGGAAAATTTTCACTTTTTACCTGGAAGGTATTTTTGATATTTCGGTTCGCGACGATGAGTTGCTGAATTTGGGAAGTGTAAATGAAACCGTAAATTATTTGAAGCATACGGCTTAGTTTTTTTGGGTGATTATTAATTGTTAAATAAAAGAGGGCATAGTTTTGCTCTCTTTTTTTTTGTTCGCAGTTTAAATTGTATTTTTATGTGATTAACAAAAATTTATATTAAAAATGAATATTGAAAAACTATTAGAGACAGGAAATGAATTAATACTAACGTATGGTCCCCGGCTTATAGGTGCACTTATTACACTTATTGTTGGTTGGTGGATAATCAGCATTATTCGAAATACCCTCAGAAAAAGATTTGAAAAAAGGAATATGGAACCCTCACTGAGGGGTTTTTTAAACAGCATGATAGGAATCACGTTGAAGATCCTCCTGCTGGTTAGTGTGGTTGGAATGATGGGTGTGCAAATGACTTCGTTCATTGCAATTTTAGGTGCTGCCGGCTTGGCTGTTGGTATGGCACTTTCGGGCACATTGCAAAATTTTGCCGGCGGTGTAATTATTTTGCTTTTCAAACCGTTCAAGGTTGGCGATTATATTGAAGCACAAGGTTATTCGGGTTCGGTAAACGAAATTCAGATTTTTAATACCATCCTGAAAACACCCGACAACAAAACCATCATTATTCCAAACGGCGGCCTTTCAACCAATTCAATGACAAACTATTCCACAGAACCCCGGCGACGGGTCGATTTTGTGTTCCGTATAGGTTATGGCGACGATGTGGATCAGGCACGGTCGGTAATTAAAAGTCTGATAGAAGCAGATGACAGAATTTTAAATGATCCGGAACCATTTATTGCCGTAAGTGAACTGGCCGACAGTTCGGTGAACCTGGTGGTTCGCGTTTGGGCCGAAGCTTCAAATTATTGGGGAATTCATTTCGACATGCACGAAAAAGTTTACAAAGCATTCGACAAGGAAGGACTTAATATTCCGTTCCCGCAAATGGATGTGCATGTGCACAAATAAAA
>CAZCPH010000382.1:0-3745 GCA_964500105.1 uncultured Mariniphaga sp.
AGAAAAATTTTTGCCGCTTTCGAAAGAGATTAGAAAACTGGCGGTTATCGGCCCAAATGCCGACAACTTCGAAGCATTGCTGGGAAATTACAACGGTATTCCAAAAAATCCGGTAACTGTTCTTGAGGGCTTGAAGAAAAAATTAAAAAATACCGAAATTTTGTTTGCCGAAGGAAGTCATCTGGCCGACGGAGTTTCCAATTTACACCCTGTTTCCGGGGAATTTTTACTAACCGAAGCCGGAGAACCCGGTGTGGTGGGTGAGTATTTCAACAATGCCAGACTTGAAGGTGAGCCGGTTTTTACCCGAATTGATAAAAGCATTGATTTTTACTGGGAATCCCATTCTCCTTCGCCCGTTTTACCCGACGACGATTTCAGCGTTCGCTGGACAGGTTATCTCGCGCCTCCGGCAACGGGAACGTACCAAGTTGGAATGTGGGGAATGCCAACCCTTGACATTTGGCTGGAAGGGGAGAAAATTCTGAAGTTTAACAGCGAGCATCATGCCAACCATTTTGAAAAGGCAGTGGAACTGGAAGCAGGGAAAAAATACAAGTTTGTGTTTGAATACAAGAACGGACATGGCGACGGAGATGCGCGGTTTTTGTGGGCCATGCCGAATCCGGGTATGCTGCAGGAAGCTGTACAAGCTGCCGAAAAAGCTGATGCTGTAGTGCTGGTTTTGGGCCTTTCACAGCGTTTGGAAGGCGAGGAAATGCCCATTGAAGTGGATGGTTTTAAAGGCGGTGACCGCACCCATCTGATGCTCCCCAAAACCCAGCGGGAACTAATGGCAGCCATCGAAAAAACGGGTAAGCCGGTAGTTTTGGTTTTGCTGAACGGCAGTGCATTGGCAGTGAATTGGGCAAACGAAAACCTGGATGCTATTTTAACTGCCGGTTACCCCGGGCAGGAAGGCGGTCATGCTGTGGCTGATGTATTGTTTGGCGATTACAATCCGGCTGGTCGGTTGCCTGTTACTTACTACAAATCTGTTAATCAGTTGCCGCAATTCGAAGAATATGATATGACCAACCGCACGTATCGCTATTTTTCCGGAGAGCCGCTTTATCCGTTCGGGTATGGACTAAGTTATACCACGTTTGAATACAGCAATCTGCAAACTCCGGCAGAGGCAAAAATCGGAGAAGCCTTGAAAGTAAAGGTTTCTGTTAAAAACACAGGAGAACTGGCCGGTGACGAGGTAGTGCAGTTGTATTTAAAAGATGAAGAAGCTTCTACTCCGCGGCCAAAAATTCAGTTGGAAGGTTTTGAACGCATACATCTGCAACCCGGAGAATTAAAAACAGTTGAATTTGAAATTCAGCCCCGTCAGTTTTCCATGATTGGTGCCGATGATACCCGCATTATCGAACCCGGCTGGTTTACGGTTTCTGTGGGCGGCGGACAACCCGGCGCAAAAGGTTCGGTTTCGGTTTCCGGAAGGGTCAATTTAGAAGGAGAAGTGATGGAAATAGATTAACAGGTTAAAATTGTTGGATTTATAAAATGCTGGTAAAGGAACCGTTCTCTTTTTGAAAGAACGGTTCCTTTGCGGGTACAAAAAATTTTAACGGCTAAAGCCTTTTTGTCTGCAACTGCCTTTGTTCACCGGGCTCAAGCCGCGGTGTAAAATCCGGCATTTCCAGAGGATAGAGCCAACCGGTTCCTTTTGCACCGGCGCTTCAGCCCGGTGGTCAGGAAATCTGTCCCTTTTTCTGGCTTTAGCGTTTAATCCTTATTAACTGCGTATTTAAGAAAGCGCGGTTATAAACCACGCCACCCAAGTAGTACTGAAACAAAATAATTTCGCGGATTTCCCGGATAGTAGTATCTCGGTTGGGCAGTGCCAAATGCAGGAGCATTTACGGCCAGCATCGCAGCATAATTTACATCGAAAATATTTTGTACACCACCTTTTATTGTGAAATGCAAAGCATCTTTGTTTCCTGAAAAGTTGATCTCAAGGTTTGAAATTCCGAAAGGATCAGTAAAATCTGTATTGGCATCATTCACCGGCATTTTTCCGGTAAACCGGTGCCACGCCCTGATTCCAATGTTTTTTGCCGGTTGAAAATTACCCGCCAGCAGCCAGGTGGTTTGTGTGGTGCCGGGGAGCAGGTTTCCCGAGTAGTCATTGTCACCGTCCACAAAATCCTGAAAATGGTAGTTCGATAGTGTTGCATTCCCGTTCAAAACCAGTGAAGGAAATGAGCCGGGATTCAGAACGGCCCATCTCAGTTCTGCTTCCAGTCCCGGGTGCAGCGATTTTCCGGCATTTACGCCCACGTAGGCATCTTCTCCGGTACGGCGCGCCACCAGCAGGTTTTTAATGTAAATGCGGTAATAACTCAGGGTTGCACTTAACCTGTTGTCCCAGTCGGCACGAATTCCCGCCTCCAGGCTCCAGCCGCTTTCCGGTTTAATGTCGGGATTGATTTGGCCTTCGGGCAAAAGGGTTTCTTCAAACGATGGTGTGGAAAAACCATGACTGGCATTTCCGAAAACAGCAAATGATTCTGAAATATGAAAGTTGGCTCCAATACGCGGTGAAAGCACCGGTTTATAGGACCGTTTTCCTGATTTGTCTCCGTCTGCCTGAAAATTGTCGATGTAATCGAAGCGCGTCAGGTTACCGTTGATTCCGGCTGACAGAAACAGTTTTTCCTGAAAGTTCGATTCCATTTGTACAAACAGGTTTTCGTAGGAACGTTTTTCGTTGTTGTCCGAAAGCACTTCATCCGGGTTGTCGTTCGACCACGTGGACCAGTTGTAATTTTCCCTGAAAAATTCAAGTCCTGAAGTGAAAGTGATTTTAGCCAATTCACCATCAATTGTTCTTTGATAATATCCGCGCCAGCCCAGATATCCCGAATTTTCCAGTAACAGATTGAATGGTCGTGGTTCATCGGCATCGCGAAAACTGCCGAAGGCAGCCAGTGAAATCTTACTCTGCCAGGTCGGCAGAATATTTATGGAAAGTCCCGCCTGGCCTTTTGTGTAGGCTTCGAAACCCTGAATGCCTTTCCAGTTGGCTGCCGCTTTTTCCGGACTTTCCAGAAAAGTGTTCAGGTCGATGGAACTGGGAATAAAAGCTTTCATTTTAGTGAGTTTGATCAGAGCCTCAATGTTGACTTTGTCAGATGCCGCGTATCCTGATCGAAGCGTAATATTGGCCCTGTTGGTGGCATTGTTTTCCCTGAAACCCTGGCTGTTCAGCACAGAACCCAGTGCAAAAAGATCGAGTTTGTTTTGTTTAATACCTGCTGAAAGGGTGTTTTTGTAATTATCGAAAGAAGCAACGGTTGTCTGGTAGCGAACAAAATCACTGCGTACACTTTTCGGATGGAACAGAATGGTTCCGCCCAATCCTGCACCATACAAACTGGAAGAAGGACCTTTAATGACTTCAACCCGTTGAATGGAAGAGTTTTCAAGATCTTCGAGTGTTGTTTCGCCATCGCCGCTGGTGAGCGGAATTTCACCAAAATAGGCTTTTATTTTGTTGGTGGCATAGGGTGTTCGTGACCCTATTCCCCTAATGGTTAACCGGTTTGTTGCCAGCGTTCCGTGGTGCATCAAAACGCCCGGAACCTGATTCAGCGCCTCAACCGGTGTTAAGGCACTTCCGGTTTCCAACTGAACAGGCGCAATTAAATTGATAGGGGCAGGTGTATTAAACAGGTTGTAAGGTGTTCGAAATGCGGTAACTGTCACTTCGTTAATTTCTCCAGACAGAGTA
>CAZCPH010000383.1:0-2055 GCA_964500105.1 uncultured Mariniphaga sp.
TTTCCGGTTTTGTTCCACCTGCTCTTCGGTCATTCCCGAGGCCAGACCAATCAGCCGGCCCTGTTCGTAAATGATTTGTTCGCCCGGGATTCCCGGCCCGGCCAGCAACACAACAAAGGCAACATCACTTGTTTTGTTTGCAACAACGGGAGCAACAATTCCTCCCTCGCTGTGGCCAATCAGTCCGATTTTTGAAGAATTGACTTCTTTCCGGGTCTTCAGAAATTCGATTCCTGCCAGCACGTCGCCGGCAAAATCTTCACTGGTGGCGTTGCCGGTGTTCCCTTCGGAGCCGCCTACGCCGCGGTCATCCACGCGAAGCACTGCAATTCCGTTCCGGGTGAGGTAATCGGCAATCACCAAAAATGGTTTGTGTTCAAAAATGGTCTCATCGCGGTCTTGTGCTCCGGAGCCCGAAATCAGAATCACTGCCGGAAAATTTTCAGCATTTTCAGGAATCGTAAGCGTTCCGGCCAGTTTTATTCCGGCTTTGGTATTTTCATAGCTCACTTCTTCTTCACGGTAAGGGAATGGTGGCTGTGGCGTTTGCGGACGTTTAAGCTCCGTCACTTTTTCCGTCCGGTTTAAGGTAAGTGGAAAATTTAATCCCGACTGGCTCCAGTTCCCGGAAATGGTTGTGTCGTTTATCATTTTCCCTTCAAAGCGGCCTGCAATCATGGCGACCTGAAGAAAGATACTGTCGGTTTTTACTTCGGCTTTATTTACCGGCAAATCACGTGCTCCCTGCGCCGGCACATCCATTTTTGCAGAAAGTTCTCCGTTTTCTTCCAATGAAATCTTATAGATGAGTTCCAGTTTTGAACCCGAAAGCTCCATTTCGCCGCTCCAGTTTCCTGTAAATCTTTGATTGATGTTTTCCTGTGCTGCAAGCTGGAATGAGAGCAGCAGAATAAAAAAAGAAAGGTTAAGAAGATGTTTCATTTTTGGTTATTGAGTCGGTTCAAAAATTATCCTTCGGTAACTGGTCAGGTTGTGTGTTCCGTTATCTGTTACTTCGCAAATTACATGAAAGGTTTTGCCCGCCGAATTGTGTGGGATTTCAATGGTGGCAGTGTCAGTCGTTTCATTCTCGATTTTAATTGATTGAGAAAAACTGCCTGCTTCGGGCTGTACCCACCATTTAAAAGTTAGGCTATCTCCTTCGGGATCATATGATTTTGAAGCATTAAGTTTTACTCTCTTTCCTGCCTGTGGTTTCAGGGTAATTGATTTTAACCCGTTGTTTTTGTTAATCACAACAACCGGATTTTTATTTCCCTTACCACTATTTGCCCAGTCCATTCGGGCAGCAAAGTTATTGAAGGTTGCCGGGTAAAAATGCTCCAGGTATTTTCTGCAGGTTGCGTACGTATCTCCTTTGTGGTTGGTGTATGCATGTGTTGTATTGTCTTCGCCCTGTTGCCAGACAGAATAGCCGCCCCAACCGGCCTGAGTTGGATTGTTTGGGTCATTCAATCCGTTTGGTATAATATGAAGAAATGCCGGAGTATCACCTTCAACACCATATTTATATTTCGGATAAACTTTGCCCAGGTTGCCATGGTTCTGAATGTGGGTTGCATATTCATCCCAATTTTTCTTGCCCGTGCCATTCTGAAATTTCCAGGCACATTCGTCCCAGATAAAAAACAGGTCATTTTCAAATTCTTTGCGCATCCATTGGTGCGAGCTGATGCTGAATTCTGTTTTCTGGTCTCTGTCCTGGTCGGTAATGGTATAAACGCGGAGTTTATGCAGAAACTTTTTCAATTCTTCGGGGCTTCGTTGTTGCTGTACCTGCCAGATAGCCTGCGCGAGTGTGTTGCCGCCGCCCCAAACTGTAACCCAAATCGGGCGGTCGTCGGTTTCATCAGCCAGTTTAATAATCAGCTCGCTTCCGGGCGAGTCGTTGTTTTCGCCAATAAATTTATATCCCCGGTTTTTACTGCCAAACATGGTCTGCTTTCTTAAATATTCAGGGCTTGGCCAGTATCCGATTTTCTGTTGCGATTCATCTTTCAAAAATTCGTTTTGGTTGGAGCGTTTCAGGAGATT
>CAZCPH010000383.1:2065-3743 GCA_964500105.1 uncultured Mariniphaga sp.
GTAAGCATCAATGGCATCATGAATGAGTTGAAAAAAATCATCTCTTGTTTTATCCAGACTCCAGCCGGTTGTAAAAATCAGTCCTTCAATTTCCAACAAATCGGCATGTACAAGTAATCGTACAAGTGATTCGCTGTCATCGGTCTCCCATGTTGAAACATCTGTTAATACTACTATGCGCGGTTTTAGAGGAGCGGAATCCGAATTCTTTTTTCGAAAAATGTGGGATGCAGATGCAATATTTAAACTAAAAAACAATAGAAGAATAAACGCAAGTTTTGTTTTCATGGATTTCAATTTTTAAATCAATTTGAACACAAAAAAAATTTGTTCCACTAAAACTGGTCCTTTAATAACTGTGTTCATGAGAGGTTTATTTTACCGAAATAATCACACGCTGGTAACGCGTAAGTTTTGGTTCGCCATCGTCAGTTACCGCCACCACAAAGTGTAATGTTACAGGTACAGTTACATTTGGCAGGGTTACTGAAGTTTTTGCCTGGTTCGGTTCATTTACGTTTACCCATGCCGGATGAGTGCCGGCTTCACGGTAATGCATCCAATGGTAGCTGAGCTTATCGCCATCCGGATCGGTTGACGCCGAAGCATTTAGCTCGATGGTTTCGCCCGGTTTTGCGGTGATTGCGCTGGCATGATTCAGTTTTGCCACCGGCGGATGGTTGGCTTGTTCATAATCTGCTAAACACCAGTCCATTCGTGCGGCAAAATCGTTTTGGTAATGATCGCGCCAGCGCCAGATGGTTGCCGTGTTGTCGATATAAATAGTGCCGTCCACTTCCACCCAATCGTCGGTGTCGGTCCATATTTCCCGTTCTTCCGGTTCATGATAAAAAATACGCGTTGGCGGCTGATACAGTTCATAACGACCACCCCATGAACCCCAGTTGGGATGTTCCGAAGAGCCGAGCCCGTTTTGAATGAGGTACATAAACGATGGTGAATCGCCTTCCATTATGTAAGCAATGTCAGGGTATTGAGCGCCCAATGGACCGTGGTTCTGAATGTTGTTGTCCACCCAGTCATTGTCAATGATGTATTTATTGGCGCCACTTGCAAAATGGTAGTGCCGTTCCCCTGCAATGCCAATCCAGGTGGAATAGTGGTAGCTGTTGCCGCCATTTTCACCAAATCCGGGACTAACAATGTAAAACAGGTCTTTAAAAGTATTCCGCAGCCAGGGCCCTGAATTGTCCTGGTCGGAAATGGTGTAAACGCGGATTTTTTCTACAAATTTTTTTACTTCGTCCTCAGAACGGGTTTGCTTCACTTTCCAAAGCGCCTGGGCCAGGCAGTTGGCGCCGCCCCACACCGGAATCCAGACCGGGCGCGGGTCGTCTTTGTCAACTACCTCAATAATCAGGTTGGAACCTTCCGAATCTTTACCTTCTCCCACGGCTGCCATTCCAAAGTCAGGATATCCTTTTTTGATTTTTTCTTTCAGGAAGGAATGGGTGGGAAAGCCTGTTTCATGTTTTTCAAGATTGTTACGCACCTTTCCATAAGTATCAACAATTTCGTGAATGCGCCATTCGGCTGTTTTGTTTCGCTGCCAGCACGAAGTGGTTGCCACAATTCCTTCCACATCGAACTGGTTGGCATACAGCAGAAAACGAACCAGCGATTGGGCATCGTCGGGCTCGTTTTCAATGTCAGTGAG
>CAZCPH010000384.1:0-272 GCA_964500105.1 uncultured Mariniphaga sp.
TCGATGGATGATTACGTAATGATTTACACCCGGGATGGCCGCTACATGAAACAAAAAACCATGAAATACCTGGAAGGCGCACTCAACCCGAATAACTTTATCCGTATCCACCGCTCGTATATTGTAAAAATTGAAGAAATCAACGAAATACAGCAATACGAAAAAGAGTCTTACATTGTGATTTTGCACGACAAAACCAAACTGAAAGTGAGCAAAACCGGTTATAAAAATCTGAAAGACATTCTGAATTTCTGAAAAATAGCTTAACTTGC
>CAZCPH010000384.1:282-3735 GCA_964500105.1 uncultured Mariniphaga sp.
TTCTTCTTTGGCTCGGGCATCTGCTTTATGCCCTGTTTTTTGTTGAGCCCGCTTTTACTTCACCGGGCTTCTACCTGCACATACTCATTCAGGCCTACTTATACACCGGACTGTTTATTACCGGCCACGATGCCATGCACGGAACGGTGGCCAAAAACCGAAAACTAAATAACTTTTTCGGGCATCTTTCCACTACGCTGTTCGCTTTTTTGTCCTTTCGCGTGTTGTCAAAAGAACATTACAAGCACCACCTGTTTCCCGGCACAGAAAAAGATCCGGATTTTTCGCCCCGCAGCAATAACTTTTTTGTGTGGTGGTTCATTTTCATGAAGAACTATACCACCTGGTGGCAAATACTTTTCATGGCCGTTACATTCAATGTTTTACTGATATGGTTTTCCGAAGTTCAGCTCATTGCATTCTGGGTGGTTCCGGCTATTCTGTCCACCTTTCAATTATTCTTTTTCGGAACTTTTTTGCCACACCGTCGTCCGGTTTCCGAAAAAATGAAACCGCACAATTCACGCACACTCGCAAAAAACCATTTCATAGCCATGCTTTCCTGTTACTTTTTTGGCTACCACTGGGAACACCACGAATCGCCCACTACCCCGTGGTGGAAACTCTATCAGATAAAAAAGTAAAGCTTTTTACGAATAACGCGGACTGATTATTGCCTCAATTGTTTGTCCCGAATAATCCGGCACAGCACCTTTTCGAGAAGCTACAAATGCACCCGTGGCACACGCAAATTCTAACGCTTTCTCTACCGGATAAGCTGAGCCAAGTTTTGCAATCAATCCTGCAAGGAACGAATCACCGGCTCCAACAGTATCTGCAGCCTCCACGGTAAATCCCGAATGCTCAAAAAATTCATTCTCAATAAAAAGAACTGCACCGTTTTTGCCTCGGGTAACGCAAACCAAAGAACAATCGTAGTGTTCAGAAAACCATTGAATCAAATCCCTTTCAGAACCGTTTTTTTGATTCCAGCCGGCAATTGCCTTCAGCTCATCATCGTTTAACTTGGCATAGTTGGCAAGAAAAAGCATCTGTTCAACCACCTCTTTCCTATCAAAAGGAGGGCGCAGGTTTACATCCAAAAAACGCTTTGCCGGCGATTTTTCAATGAATTTCAACAGCGTTTCCCTGGTTGTTTTATTTCGCATTGCCAACGTTCCAAATACAATCAAGGTTGTTTTTCCTGCAAGAAATTTCAAATTTTTATTGAACAGGATGTTGTCCCATGCAACAGGTTCACAAATTTCGTAGGTTGCATTTTTAGCGGAATCGAGATGCACCAGAACCTGACTTGTGGGCAGTTCATCATCTTCCTGCAGATACCCCGGACTCAGCCCTGATTTCTGCAAAAACTCCCGAAGTTTTTGTCCGTTGGAATCGTTTCCCAAACTGCTTACAATAATCGGATTCAAACCCTGCCTTTTCAAATGAATGGCTACATTTAAGAGCGCCCCGCCGGGTTCGGCGCCATCAGGCAGCATATCCCACAGCACTTCGCCAAAACAAACAATGGTTTCCAAATCGTCAGGTTTCATAATTTTTTTGCTTTTCACCAAAAATAGTTTTTTCAGGGAATTTCGAAGCAGATTTTTTTGAATTTCACGAACCGAAAACGAATAAAATATTATATTTGCAGCCGCAAAACAGATGGTGGATGTAGTTCAGTTGGTTAGAACGCTGGATTGTGGTTCCAGAGGTCGCCGGTTCAAGTCCGGTCTTCCACCCAAAAAACGAAAGGTTGTCAATATTGGCAACCTTTTTAGTTCGAAACTTTACTATTTTTCATTCATGAAAGCTAAGGCGGTTAGAGCATCCCGGTTGTAGTCCAGAGGGGTCGTCCCGATGAAGTCGGGATCTTCCACCCAAAAAACGAAAGGTTGTCAGAAAAGCAACCTCTTTTTGTTTTATGAACTTTTACACCTACATATTAAAATCGAAAACTTCGGGAAAGCTTTACATCGGGCAAACGTCAAACCTGGCAAAGCGGGTTAAAAGACATAATTCAGGTGGAAGTAATTACACCCGTGGTAAAGGCCCATGGGAGCTTATTTTCTCAATGGAATTTTCAACACGGGCTGAAGCAGTGCAAATAGAAAGAAAACTCAAAGGGTTCAAAAATACTGAACGAATTTACGACTGGATTAACCGACATGAAAGTTCAGAAGGTTAGAGCATCCCGATTGTAGTCCAGAGGGGTCGTCCCGATGAAGTCGGGATCTTCCACCCAAAAAACGAAAGGTTGTCAATATTGGCAACCTTTTTTAGTTCGAAACTTTACTGTTTTTCATTCATGAAAGCTAAAACGGTTAAAGCATCCAGACCGTGACCGGGAGGGTCGTCCCATTCAAATCTCAGCTACAGCCCAAAAAAATCCGGCTTTTCACCGGATTCTCTTTTCAGATATACTTTTTAATGGCCATTGTTCAACAAATTCTTACTCAGTGCCTGCAACGTAACTTTTTTATGCCCGTTGGGCACCAGTACTGAAATATTGTGGCGGCTTCCGCCATACGAAATCATGCGGATTGGAATTCCATCGAGCGCATTAAAAACCTTCGAAGCAAATCCGCGTTCTTCGGCAATAATGTCGCCAACAATACAAATTATGGTCATATTTTCGTCAACCTCAACCGTTCCGAATTTATCCAGTTCATTTTTTATCTTTTTCAGGCGGTCAGTATTGTCAATGGTTAATGAAACTGCCACTTCCGAAGTGGATATCATATCGATAGGTGTTTTATACTTTTCAAATATCCGGAAAACCCTTTTCAAAAAACCATAGGCCATCAACATCCTGTCTGACCGTATTTTTATGGCCGTGATACCGTCTTTTGCTGCCACAGCCTTAATTCCGGCTCCCGAAGATTCCGAAGTAATCAGTGTTCCGCTGTCATTTGGGTTCATGGTATTTTTAAGGCGTACCGGAATATTCTGAACCCGGGCCGGGAAAACAGTTTGCGGATGTAAAATTTTTGCTCCGAAATAAGCCAGCTCAGCAGCCTCATTAAAGGAAAGCTGATCAATTTTTTTGGTATTTTCAACATAACGCGGGTCATTGTTGTGAAATCCGTCGATGTCGGTCCAAATCTGAATTTCACCGGCATCAATGGCAGCCCCTAAAAGTGACGCGGTATAATCGCTTCCTCCACGCTGAAGGTTGTCAATTTCGCCTGAAGCATTGCGGCAAATATATCCTTGCGTAATGTAATATGTTGCCGGTCCCACTTCCTTCAGAACTTTCTCTGCGTGTTCCCTGATGAAATTGGAATCTGCTGCTTTATCCTCATCAATACGCATAAAATCGAGAGCCGGAAGCAATTTGGCTTCGTGTCCGCTTTCGTTCATTAACAATGTAAAAAGCTGGGTAGAAATAAGTTCCCCCTGAGCCAGTATGGTATTCTCGCCTGCGAGGGAAAATTTTCCTGAAGTGAA
>CAZCPH010000385.1:0-3722 GCA_964500105.1 uncultured Mariniphaga sp.
ATCTTTCTGCCCGTTGCGGTTGGTAAGCTCCACTGTTTTTCCCAGGTTCCGGTCATTCAGCAGCGTTGCCTTTTCTTCTTTGGTAAACTTGTGGCCCATAAACTCATCGGGCACAAACAGCCGCTGGATGGGGTGCATTTTTACATCCACTGCACCGTTTTCAGTTTGCTGCAACCTGATTTTTGCCGGGATGCGGTACTCCTGATCGTTAATCTTTGCATTGACTGTATAGAGCTTGTCTGACCGGAAGCCGTTGAGAAAATCTTTGAGCTCATGGCTCTCCATGCGGGTTACAAAATCCCGGTTAATACCTGCTTTTTCCAGTTTGTCGAATGGAATATCCTCCATCCGGAATCGTGTACTCTGTTCCATAATTTATTATTTTAAAAGTTAATCCACTTCAAATACATGTTTTTCCCTGCGGTTCTGTTCCACCCGTTCACGCAGGATCGAATAAATGATTTCCGGCCTTCTGATGGCTTCCAGCCGGAAGACGGGTGATGTTTTGTCGGAGGTGTAAACAATGAGGGTCCCAAGGCCGAAAATGCGGTAAACCAGCGGCCGGTCCACCTGAAAATCCTTTATCCTGTAAAGTTCAATGTAACCGTGCCGGCGGCGCAGTATGCCATGTGTGTGCCGCAGTTCTCCGGTGGTAATCTCATAGCGGATGCACCACACTTTTATCATCTGATATCCCAAAAAAAGAATACCCGTAGCGGCCAGGTATTCCGGAATCCGAAAAACATGTCCGACCAGTTTTTCCGGAATAAATGCCACTGGGATAATTTCAGCTAAAAAAGCTTTGGGCACAAAAACCAGCGCCAACGCCGCCAAAACTCCCGGCAGATACTTCAGGTTCACCAGCTGGGAGGGATTACAACGAATAATTTCATCAGTACTGTTCTTATGTTTCATCTTTTTTGGTTGGTTTGTGTAATCTGAATCCCCAATGCCCGGATATCATTCTGAATCCGGTTGCGGTTGCGTTCCAGCACATCGTTCACGTTATCAAAATCATAAAAATCAGGAATGGGAACAAAATGCTTTTCTTCCTGCTCCAGGGCTTTTTCATCGGCCAGTACCAGGCAGTTGAAGTTCTTCTGACCCACCTGTTCCCCAAAGTTATCGGTTACCTGGCCCACCATAAATCCCTGTGGCAACGTGGCAATCTTTCCTTCCGGAACCAAGTAGTCCATCTGCGTGGAAAAGGAAGTGGATTGGGTGTTGCTGTTGATATTAACCGACTGCCTTTCCTGCAAAATCTTACCCATCCGGTTCTGGATAAACCGGGCGGTTTCGCCCACCGACTGGCCGGCAAACACATTTCCGATGTTGGTTAAAATGGCATTGGCCTGCTCCTTCCCGTAATCCCGGATCAGTTGGTCGATGGTCTGAACACCCAGCAACGTCGATATCCGGTTGGCCCTTGCCGTGGCAATGAGCGTATCCAGCCCCCGAAAGTAAATGGTGGGCAACTCGTCAAAAACAAGCGATGATTTGTGCCGGTTTTTCTGGTTGATTACCTTCAGCATCCGGGTGATAAACAGGGACAATACCGCCCCGTACATTTCGATGCGCAGCGGGTTGTTGGCCAGGCAAACAACCTTGGGATGTTCCGGATTGTTGATGTCCAGTGAAAAATCATTGCCCGAGCAAATCCAGTAAATCTCCCTGGAGATGATTTTCGAAATGGCAATTTTTAAACTGCCCAGCTGCCCTTCCAGCTGTTCATGTGCACCCCGCCGGTGGGCGTTGATAAACGGATTGATAATGCTGACCACATCCTTTTCCTGTGACAACACCTCAAACAAATCGTCGTAATCCAGCTGCAGCAGTTCAATGGCATGCGGCTGCGTAAAAAACTCCCCGTTCTGAAAACGTTTCATTCATACTCATTATCCGGCATAAATCGTATTGTAACGCTTTTCCAGTAAGGCCAAATATTTTTGTTTCATTTCGATAGAAAGAAAAGAATATTCAATCCATTGAATTGCTGCTGGTTTATTTTTAAGAAAACGTTTAAAGACATTTTCGATCTGCCTTTCATTTAAACCGGACTCCTTTGCAAACCTGACAAAGCTATTCCGGGCTAATTTTCGTTTCTTCCCGCCAAGAGTCAGGGCCAGTTCTTCCGTATCTTCAGGTAGTATAATCGAAACATTCAATAAATCATAAGCAGGGGCCAGCATCCATTTTCCATTACGTAGTATCATGGAAAAGTTTTTTAGATGCATGTCGTTGTTTCCGGTCAGGAAACTGAAAAGGATTATTTCGAATAGAAACAGCTTGTCCAGTAAAGGGTTTGCGGAATAGTTGCCCAACGCTTTGCTGACTTTTTCCATTGAACTTTTATACTTGTCGAACGCTTCGGTAATTTGAAACATGTCGAGCATATGCGCTTTTTTACCATCAGGTGTCCGGTCAATTCTTTTGGTGATGTAAGCCAGTTGTCCGGACCTTAGGCGGATTAGACTGGAATGAATGACAGGAATACCGTAAGCTTCTGCGATACGCATGGTTACATGTTCGTTGGCCGGCATTTCCGGATAATCGGGTGATGGGGGTTTAAAAATATATTCTCCGCCAAGTGCACCGACAACCGTTAACCTTTTATCGGTGTTTTTTCTGGCTTCTTCAATCAGACTCAACGACAGTTTGGGTTGAACACCGGGAACGGTCACACTTCGCTGAACCACATTTTTTGCCAGTTCAGCCATTTCATCAAGCGAATAAGGAATAACAGGCGGTTTTTCTAAACCGAAAAATTTCCGGCTGCAGGCAGCATGGAATTCTTCCTTGCCATTTACGCTTTGGTAACAATATAAGCACTTCCGTTTAGTCATCTTTTTCCTCTGTTGGTACAACACTGACTGCGCCGATACAATTTCTGCAACAGGCCAGCAACAAACCCATCCGGTCATTTTTGTTTATTCGCCAGCTTTTGGAGGCAATCTCCAACAGCCAGCCTTCGGGTATCAATCCTTCGAAAAAAGGGAAAAGCCTGTTGGAACGATAGGGTTGTATCGAAACCGGCATGGTAAAGGTCAAAAAACGATCAGGAAAATTTTCCACGTACTTTTTGTCGTAAGTAAATTCATATTCCCCTTCGTTGGTTTCCACCAACAATCCGGCATAATCATCCTGATAATATATTTCAGCCTTTCTCATTGTTTATCTTTTTCAGATAATTGCTGAAGACGCACCGGTCCAAGTTCGTGGCCAAACATGGCTAAGACCTGATTCACACTTTCCAGATTCAGGTTTGTTTTTCCCTGCTCTATTTTGCGGATTACGGTTAGTGCAACGCCGGTCCGTTCAGCAAAATCTTCCTGGGTGAGGTTTACCTCTTTTCTGCGTTGTTTTACAAAATCAGCCAATCTGTTCATTATATGTGTAAAAATATAATTTCTACAAATGTACAAAAAATATATGCTATAAAATATAATCTTAAATTGCAAACATATATTATATGTCATAACATATAAAAAAACTCAAATAGAACCGAATTAAACTGCCGGCATATCAAAAAATATTCCCGGTTTATCCATCACTTTTATCCATTCTTACCAAGAGGTGTTGCTTCAGAGAATCTAAAAATCTCGCTCGTTCTTTTTTTCTACTCCTAACATCTATAAATGTACGCGAATAATCGCCAAGTTCGATGTTAAATATCTTTTCAAATAAAGCTATCAGTGAATTGAGTTCTGACTTTCCGTCGTTTA
>CAZCPH010000386.1:0-3714 GCA_964500105.1 uncultured Mariniphaga sp.
CAGTCAAATCAGGATTCAAATCCAAAAAAGTTATAATTATTCGGGATTTAAATCCAAAAAAGTTACTTTTTCAAAAGAAATCTCCACGGTCTGCTAACCCATGGCTCACCGGCATAATGAATTCCTATTCGGGGCGAAGTTGTATATTCCACCTTTTCTTCTGATTCTTCAATCCAGATTCTTTTTGAAGTAAAGAGGTTTTCGCCGTAAAATGTTTTATCTAAACGAAGGGCTTTACCCACACGTCCGGGGCCGTCAATTCCTTCCAGTCCGCGGATTAAAACGGCTGATGCATCTCCCTCTTTTCCGGTAACAATGTTGAGCAACCAGTGAATTCCGTAAACCAGGTAAACGTAAACCAATCCTCCTTCACGGAACATCACTTCGGTGCGCGGCGTTTTTCCTTTACTGGCATGGCAGGCCAAATCGCCATCGCCGCTATATGCTTCCACCTCGGTGATGATAAATTTTGAAATTTGCCCGTTGTGAAACCTCCGCACCAGAATTTTTCCCAACATTTCCGGAGCAACTTCCAGAACATTGCGTTGAAAAAAAACGGCAGACAAACGCGACTCCATCCCGGTTCTATTTTTCGGTTTGTTCTTTTCGTTTTCTGAATTGCATAAAACCATAACCTGCAATGACCAAAATCAGCAGCAGTGAACTGGCCAGCGAGACTTTATTTCCCATGTAATACGATTTCGGTTCGAATTTGAATTCGATGGTATGCTGGCCAGCGGGCACAATCATCGCGCGTAACACATAATTCACCCTGAAATGGGGAACCAACTCGCCGTTTAGGTAAGCATTCCAGCCTTTGTCGTAATAAATATCGGAGAAAACGGTAAACTGGTTGCTTGCGGCATTAAAATCGTATTTCAGGTAATTGGGCTGATATTCGGTCAGTTCAATGCTGCCTGCCCGATCTTTGGCCACTGTAATTCCCTGCACGTGTTCTATAAAACGTTGGTCAACAATGGCAGTTTCTGCCGGATTGAAACTTTCCATGGCTTTGATTTCATCGTCCGCATTCCCCACCATCTTAAAATCCGATACGAACCACGCATTTCCCAGCGGATGCGGATTACGAATGGGTGTCTGGTTCAAATCGAAAATGATGTAACGGGTGTTCAGCATATTTATCGCTGAAAGTTGTCGGAATGTTGAATCGATGGTAGAACCGGATTGCAATCCGGTCACCATTTTTTGCATTTCGGGCTGAAGGTGATGGTCAATCAGCTCCTGGTATCGGCGCAGTTTTGCCGCGTGGTAACCCCCCACATTTTTGTGGTAATACGAAGCACGGGCATCATTAAACGGATTTTGTAACGGTAAAACGCGGTAGTAAAGGTCATTATCCTGCAAAATAGCCTGGTCTGCCGGTGTTGCCGGAAACGGATTTTCGGCCTGCCGCTTGGGAACAAAGTGGTCGTTGTTGAGGTAGCGTTTGTCCACGGTCCACAAATCAACCAAAATGAGAACTCCCAGAATGGCAATAAACGGCGTTGTTTTTATTTTTTTGAGGTGCCAAAAATATAACGCCCCAGCTGCCAGTGCGATAAAAAGGAACGAACGGAATGCATCGGTTCGGAGCATGGATTTCCGGTCGGCAATTACACTGTCCATCAGCCAGTCGGGAAAGCGCATAGCATCGGTTGCATTGGTAAAACTGCCCGAAATTCCCGGAAGTATGGCAAAAAGCAATGAAAGTCCGCCCGTTATAATTACCGACCATTTCAACCCGTTCAGCCAGATTTTTTTGTCCACTTTTCCTGAAAGAATATCATTCAGTGCGATAATTCCAAGCAGGGGGATGGTAAATTCAGCAATGACCAGTGTCATGCTGGGCGCCCTGAATTTGTTGTAAAACGGCAGGTAGTCAAGCAGAAAACTGGTGAGTCCCATGATGTTTCCGCCCCACGAAAGCACAATGGAAACGATTGTTGCTGAAACCAGCCACCATTTCATCCGGCCCTTCACCACAAACAAACCCAGTACAAACAGGAAAACCAAAATGGCGCCCACGTAAACCGGACCAGAAGTTCCCGGCTGGTCGCCGTGGTACATGCTGACTCCCTGAATCACCTGCCGAGGGTTTTGAACTCCCTGACTTTGCAGTGCCCGGTAACTTTCGGAATCAACACCCGGATTTACAAGACTTCCGCCGCCTTTGAAATTGGGGATAAGAAGGGTCAGGGTTTCATCGATGCCGTAACTCCATTGCACCACGTAATCTTTATCCAGACCGCTGGTTTTGTTTTCATTGTCCGAAGTAAGTTCCGACTGCCCGCGGATGGTGTCTTTGGAATATTCCCACGAAGTGTATAACCTTGAAAAGTTCATTCCAACGGCAACCACTGCACCTGCCAGCAAAAACAAGAACGCTTTGAAAAAGGCAGGCAATGTTTTTTCGCGGATGGCAAAAATCAACTCAACCAATCCCAGAATGGCGATCATCAAAAAACCATAATAGGTAATTTGCAGGTGCCCCGAAAGTAATTCTATGGAAAAAGCCGCTGCAAAAAGCAGTGTTCCTGCTAACGGTTTCCCCCTGAAAGCCAGTAAAACCCCGGCAATGGTGGGTGCCAGCCACGCAATGGCATTGGCTTTCGACATGTGCCCTGCACCCAGAATAATCAGAAAATAGGATGAAAAGGCAAACGCCACAGCACCGGCAACGCTCAACCATCGATTCACTTTAAGACTTCTAAGCAGAACAAAAAAGCCAATGAGATACAACATAAGAAACGAAGCTGTTGAAAAAACTTTTCGGATGGGTGTGGTTATGTACCGGCCGAGGTTTCCGGGGTAAATCACCGAAATCATGTAACCGGGCATACCGCCAAACATGCTGTTGGTCCAAACGGCTTCATCGCCGGTTTTTTCACGGTAATCGGCCAGCTCTTTCGACATGCCTTTGTGGTGTTCAATGTCGTCCATTCGGAGCACTTTGCCTTCAAGCAGCGGCGACAAATAGGCGTAGCTCAAAACAATAAAAAACAGGATAATTCCCAAATGGGTTAAAAGTTTACGGAAGCCGTTTATCTTTGCCATAAAAATTGTTTTTCCCAAAAATTGATTTGAACAAAAATAGGGATTAAAAAAAATCTGGCAGCATAAATGGGAATAATCATTAAACAAAGCATAAAAGGAAGCATCTGGTCGTATTTGGGTGTGGCCGTTGGCTTTGTTACCACTGCTTACCTTTTTCCCAATTATTTGAGTACGGACACTATCGGACTTTTCAGCTTATTGTTGTCGTGGTCGTTGCTTTTTGCACAGTTTTCGTCGCTGGGTTTTCACGGGGTTACTTCCCGGCTTTTCCCTTATTTTCGAGACAAAAGCAAAGGTCACAACGGCTATCTTTTTATTGCTTTTCTGGTTATGTTGGCCGGTTTTATCCTGTTTCTTATTTTTTTCTGGTTTTTCAGGCCCTATTTGGTGGAAAGTAACCTGGAAAAGTCAAAACTGTTTGCCGATTACATCGATTTGCTGATTCCACTCACGCTGTTTGCTTTGCTCTTTGTTCAACTCGATACATTTAACAAGTTATTGTACAATGCAGTTTTCGGTACATTTTTGCAGGAGTTTTTGCAACGAATCTTAATTTTTGCGGTTACACTGCTTTTTGTGTTAAATGTTCTGAATCTTCACCAACTGGTTTTGGCGTACGTGATTGCTGTTTGTGCAAAAACAGTGGTTTTAATCGGCTAT
>CAZCPH010000387.1:0-1293 GCA_964500105.1 uncultured Mariniphaga sp.
CCCTTTTAAAAATTCACTTTCGGGGAGGTTAATTCACTTCCAGCTCTTCCCAACCGGGCAATTTGGGGAATTTGGCATGAGGCTCGGCCTGGTACCAGAAAGCCACCGATGAGATGTCTGATTTTTGGGGAAGGTACCTGCCGCCATGTCGCCAGCCCAAATCCTGAATGGTTACTTTCAGATCTTTTTGAAACCGGATGGGATCCATAATATGCCATCGGTAAAGCCCAAAACGCTGTTGCGACTTGTAGGTGCCATCGGGCCTGATAACCTGGTGCAGGCCGGCATAAGGCGTGGTAAACTCTTTGTATTGTCCTTCGCGGTCGAAATTATACGAACCGCAGAAATAATCTTCCGTTCCGGTTCCGCAAATGGTTGGAAATTTTCCGTCGCCATCCATAAAAAACTTAATTTCGCCTTCGCCCCACCATCCGTTGTTGTTCACTCCCCAGGCCATGTACAGACCAACAAACTGGCCCTGGCCTTTAATATTGTCAACAATGGAGTAGTCTGATGTTTCATTTGGATTTGTACGCCGGAATTGTGCATGAAAATAGGCTGCTTCATCAGGAACTTCAGTCAGGGTATAATCAATTTGATAATACAACCTCATTTCATCCTGATCGTTAATGTTTTCCATGGTAATTTTGCATTTTTTACGGAAAGGCATGGGCCAGTAGCAGTTGAATGCACTGCCCGGGTTTACGCATACAGCCAGTGAGCTGAGTGGCGCATACTGGTTCCATCCCATGGCGAAAAAATCGCCGACCGGCACTTCTACTGAAGGTGTTTCTTCGTCGTCCCAGTAAAATCTGATAACGGAAAACCGCCAGTTGCCGGTGGGTGTCATCCAGATATGCTGAATGGAACCCGGTCCTTCAATTTCAGCCAGTGTAAAGGTTTCGCCGGGTGCAATACGAATAAACGGATTCACTTTCCATCCTTGTCCCAAGTCACGGGCTGCATGTGTGGCATTGGCTTCGTTTACCGGAGCATTTGGGTTTGGCACAGCCATTCCACCTTTCCCTTTTTCACCGGTAAAATTTTCGGGACTAATGGAACGGGTTTGGGCATCTGACAATCTGAACAGGTTTCCCATGTTCATGTCAAGACCGTTAAAATTTGACTGAGACCGGGCAGTAACAAAAAAACAAAGGAAGATTACTGAAAATAAAGTTCTGGTCATGGTTTCTGAATTTAATTAAATGTTCAGGCTAAATTAAGTTTTTTCCGGGTTTTATTTCACAAAAGAAACCATGTTTTTATTGGGAGATGGAAGAAAAAAATGCAGGG
>CAZCPH010000387.1:1303-3352 GCA_964500105.1 uncultured Mariniphaga sp.
GAAGAATTACAACTGGTGGGCTTGGAATATGATAAAACCGTAAACGGCGAAGCGTACCAGGCGGAACAGAGCATAGCGAAGAAAACGGCCCGATGGATAGCCGGCAGAACCAACAAGCAGACATATGGCCGACCAGGGCAGGGGAGTGAGTGCCGCAACAATGATGAGAAAGATGCCGTATTTTCGTAACTGAGGCCACGACTTTCTCAGGTATTTAATCCGGACATACCTGAAAGTAACCTTTTTATACAGAAACTGCCCGATTAAAAATGTAACATAGCCCAGTGCATAAGAAACCAATCCGAGGAAAGCGACTGTGAGTGTGTAGTTTAATACACCTCCTTTGTTGAAAGCCCATATCATAAAAAATTCGGGCGGGATAATGCCGAAGAAAAACTCAGATGCAAAATAGATAACATAAATAATTAGCGGACGTGCATAAAACTGTTCAACCCATGCATCGGGAGCTTTCGAAATAACAATTTCTTCGAAAAAGAAATAGGCAACAAGCAATATCGCCAGCCAGGCCATTCCGCGCAGCCCGTTATTAAGAAGAAATTTCATTTTCGAACTGAGTCTCATCGTTAATACATGGTTTTTGAATCAGAGCGAAAAATACTACAATTTTTATTCCTAAACGGGTTTTGGTTTTAAAATTCAGATATTATTCCCAGCTTGTTTGCAATACGTAGTTGGCTACATCGGTCAGCTGCTGGTCGGTAAAATGCGGGAACCCGGCCATTGGCGGATAATCCATTCGTTTTCTGCCAGGCGCTTTAATCCACTGCTTCAGAGCTTCAATATCGTTTTCATAAACCGGAGCTGCTTCAACCATTGCCGGGCCAATCAGCCGGGTTGATGCGGCGTGGCAAATGGCGCAGTTGGTTTCAAAAATACTTTGTCCCGGAGTGAACGAACCGGCTTCGCTTTCAACTTGTGGCAACAGCAGGTTTTCATGTGCTTTACGCACTTCCTCCCAATGATAAGCTGTGCGTTCAGCCATCATTTGTTTGTGGGTGGAGAGCGCATCTTCGCGATACATATGCCGGCCTGTTCCCATTAATGATACCAAAAGGGTGAACAATCCGAGAATCCAGTAAAAGCGTTTTCCGGGTAGCTTTTCCAGATTGTTGATCATAATCCAAAGCTGGTAAATAATTATTCCGGCTACGGTTGCGCCTCCCAGTATTACCCAGAATAGTCCCCAGGTTACACCTTTTCCCGGCAGGGTTAAAAACAGCAACGGACCAAAAATAAACTGCAGTCCGGTTGCAACCAGAGTCAGATTGAGCATCTGTTTTTTTATTTCATTTTTTTGCAGATTTTCAAATTCGTGGCCGGCTTTGAACGATTTCCTTCCAAACCACCAGGCAAGAAAGAGCCCTGTAATGGCCATGCTGGCCGTTATAAAGTGGAAATAGCGCGGAAAAACATTGGGCAGTGTCATGGCAGTGAAAAAACCTTCCACTTCGCCCCATCTTTCGGGGAAAAGCATGAGATTGATGTTGGTGAGGAAAATAAATGGTATGAGCAGAAAACTGAAAATTGCAATGGCAAGAATTCCCAGATGCATGGGCTTGTTGTCGGCCAGCCGGTCCCATGAGTATTTATGCAGGTACAGCAGCAAAAATGCAACTGCAACCCAGGGAATTACCGAAATCCAGATGTTTCCCGTAAGGGCATTTGAGGAGTAGAAATAGAGCGTGTACAAAACATTGATAGACAATAGTGGTGCGACACCCAAAACCACTGCCAGACTTTTATTTACCGTAATGGTTGCAGCAATTTCGCGTGCGAGATTGTCATAATCTTTGTTCTTTTTTCCTTTCAGTTCGTACCAGAAAGTGAGCAGACTTCCACCAACCATCAGATTGATAAACAGAATGTGCAGCAGGAAGGAAAGAATCAGTATAAAAACCAGCAGCCATTCCGGCAGGGGCAATGGAAGCGGAATATCTTTCGGTATCGGTATCTGATTTAAAACAGTAAGGTTCATTTCTTTGATTTTTTGCAGTTACTCCTGATCTCTTTTTTGAAATCATTCTTGCA
>CAZCPH010000387.1:3362-3706 GCA_964500105.1 uncultured Mariniphaga sp.
TAATTTGAGGGCCTTCGAGGGTTCGGGGCCTTCTTTGCTGTTCGGCAATATACGCTGCAAGAGCTCCAAGTTCTGTGTCGTTTCCGGGGAATGGCGGCATGTAGTACCTTACGTTATGCATGCTTTTAATGTAGGTTTTCATGGCATCTTCATTCAGCGGATTTTCGATGCCGTACATCCGTTCAAATTTCCGAACTACCGAGCTGATTCCGTGTGTGGTGTGACAACGTGTGCAGGCCAGGGTGAAAACAGCTTCGCCGGCGGCCACTTTGTTTTCTTCGGTTATATTGGTAAAAGCTGTGTATGGAGAGTGTTTCAAAATTCCGGTTTGCTGATACAGCGGG
>CAZCPH010000388.1:0-3701 GCA_964500105.1 uncultured Mariniphaga sp.
GACCATTAACCATAATCTCGGTAACATCTGGATCGCGCATAAATACTTCAAGCGGTCCAAGACCTACCAGATCGTCTACAATTTCCCGGACCAGGTCCTGTTCCTGTTCCTTGGAAACAACCAGTCCTTCCTTAGCCAAACGTGCCAAAACCACTTGAATTTCACGCCGCAATAAGTCTTCGTTTAACATCTGAGCTGTCATCGACCCGTCACATGACAACACCTGCTCACGAACGATACGCTTAATATCCTTATGATCCCAATTGCGCGTGCTTTTTATGGACATTGGCGTTCAGCCCTCCGATTCAAACAACTTAACCAGCTCTTCCTGATACTGGTCTTCGCGAATTCGACCCACCACAATTCCTTTTTTAAACACTGCGGCGTAACCACCCTTTTGAGCGAATGCCACTCCGGCGTCAGCCTGAGATGCCTCGCCGGGACCGTTAACCACACAGCCCATTATGCCGATTTTCAGGTGGTCGAGATGTTGGAAATGTTCCTTGATTTTTTTTGTGGTATCCTGCAGATTATAAAGCGTTCTTCCACAACCTGGACAGGAAATAAACTCAGTTTTGGTCATGCGCATGCGACTGGCCTGCAAAATGCCGAAACTCAGGTCTTTCAGTTCAGTGAAGGTAATCCGCTCATTTTCGTTTGAAATGCACAGCCCGTCACCGTAACCATCGATGAGCAGTCCGCCCAGATCGGCTGATGCTTTAATCTGAAGGTCGTCCAGCCTGCTTTCGTTAAATCTTCTGTATATAATTACCGGAACTTTCCATATGTGTGATTCCAGCGTAGTAAAGAATGCGCGCAATTCGGCCATGGGGTTTTTATTGAAACTTTCCAGAATTAGTACTGTTTTCCGGGTTTGTTTCAGTTTCATCATAATTTCCGGATTTTTGGCCATAAACTGGTCGAACTCCATTTTATTGGTGCGGATAAATTTCAGCCGTCCCCAGCGGGTGCTTTCGAAGAGGTATTCTTCCAGCGAAATAATCGGGTAGCTTTCACCATTGATATCCATGATTTTATTGCCGGAAAGGAAATAGTCGGGAACCAGTTTGCCCCGCACAGGCAGCATTTCCTTGAGGCTGCGGTCGCCAAGGTCGGCTACCACAACAGGCAGGTTTTCGCCACCCATATTCAGCACCGGACGGGTTGAACGCCGCTCGTACTCAAACGGATTGGTTTGCGCAATCAATGAGGCAGTTATCGGTTCGTGTCCTCTGTACGATTTAAAATGATCTACGAGTTTTCTGGCAACCGGTATTTCGTTCACCGGATCTTCGGTAAGAGAAACCCTGATCGTATCCCCAATACCGTCGGCCAAAAGTGCACCGCAGCCGACTGCTGATTTTATTCTTCCGTCTTCACCTTCACCGGCTTCAGTTACACCTAAATGAATCGGGTATTTCATGTCTTCGAGCCGCATTTTGTAGTTTATCAGCCGAACGGTATAAACCATCATGCGGGTGTTGCTCGATTTGATGGAAATGATAACGTCCTTGAAATCTACCTTTTTGCAAATGCGCAGAAATTCCATAACCGATTCAGCCATTCCTGAGGGCGAATCGCCAAAGCGGCTCATCACGCGATCAGAAAGAGAGCCGTGATTGGCGCCAATACGAAGGGCAGTTTTGGTCTCTTTCAACATTTTGAGAAATGGAATGAACTGTTCTTCAATATTTTGAAGTTCTTCCTTGTATTCTTCGTCGGAATAGATTTTAGCTTCGAAACGTGCCCGTTTGTCGTAAAAGTTTCCCGGATTGATTCGAACTTTGTCGAAATATTTGGCTGCAATGTCGGCCAGCCTCGGGTTAAAATGAATGTCGGCTACCAGCGGAATGGTGTACCCTCTGGCACGCAATCCATCCACGATATTTTTCAGGTTTTCGGCATCGTAAATGCCTTTCACGGTACAGCGCACATAGTCTGCGCCGGCTTTTGCCAGGGCAATAATTTGTTCAACCGTTGGCTCGGTTTCTTTGGTGGGCGTGTCGGTCATTGACTGAATCCGAACCGGATTGTTGCCTCCAACACCAACATCTCCAACTTTCACTTCCCAGGTTTCCTGTCGCTCGTACCGGGTTATGTCTTTTATATAATTGAAATGACGATCTTCCATGATAATTTTTTAAGCTGAAATGCAAATTTACGCTAATGGTTTTAAATTAAAAAGTTTCCTTTATTTTTGTTGATTAATATAAATATATGGACTTAAAAATCAACAAAGTATCAAAATTATTTGGAAAGCAGAAGGCACTCGACCAGGTTAGTTTTTCGGTCGGAGGAGGTGAACTTTTGGGATTTCTGGGTCCGAATGGCGCCGGCAAATCCACTTTAATGAAAATTATTACCGGGTTTTTGCCGGCTGACGAGGGCGAAGTTTTTCTGGATGAAGAGAAAATTTCGACAGACAAAACTTCTTTCCGGAAAAATATTGGGTATTTGCCGGAACACAATCCGCTTTATACCGATTTGTATGTGAAAGAGTTTCTGGAAATTACCGCCGGTTTTTATCAGTTGAAAAATAAAAGACAACAGGTTGCCCGCATGGTGGAACTTACCGGTTTGGGCGACGAGCAGCACAAAAAAATCGGTGCGCTTTCCAAAGGTTACCGGCAGCGTGTGGGGCTGGCACAGGCGCTGATTCACGATCCGAAAGTCCTGATTCTTGACGAACCGACCACCGGCCTCGATCCCAATCAGCTGGAAGATATACGCGGTTTGATTCGCAACTTCAGCCGCGAAAAAACGGTGATTTTATCGTCGCACATAATGCAGGAAGTGGAGGCTGTTTGCAACCGGGTAGTTATTATCAATAAAGGAAAAATTGTAGCGGATGGAAGCATCGCCGAAGTAAAAAGCGGTCAACTTCGAAAAAACCAAACGGTGATTGCAGCTTTCGATAAATTGGTGGAAAAAGAGCAGTTGTTAGCTCTGCAGGGAGTTGAAGATGTTTTGTTTGATGGCGAAAACTGGGAAATTAAATCCAGCGGCGATTTTGATATCCGGCCCGACATTTTCAGTTTTGCCGTGGAGAATAACCTTACCCTGCTTACCCTCGTTCAGAAACAACAAAACCTGGAAAGCATTTTTCATCAGTTAACCCGGGGAAAAGATGCCTGAAGTTTCGGTTATCCTTCCTTACTTCAATGCGGAAAATACACTGGCTGTGGCTGTGGAAAGTATGCTGAACCAAACTTTTTCCTCCTTTGAAATTTTGCTGGTCGATAACAATTCAACAGACAGAAGTTTTTCAGTTGCCCGGGAGTTTGCCCGAAAAGATTCGCGAATAAGGCTTTTGAATGAAACAAAACAGGGTGTTGACCATGCCATGAACTGTGGGCTGGAAAGCTTCCGTGGCCGGTTTATTGCACGCATGGATGCCGACGATATCTCTCATCCGGAGCGTTTGGAAAAGCAGGTTCGGTTTTTAATAGAGAATCCTGAAGCCGGGTTGGTAGGTTCGTTTGTAAAATATGTTCCGCATAACACCGGGACGGGCGGTTTTAGACGGTTTGTAAAATGGACGAACTCTTTTCATACTTCGGAAGAGATTGAACGCAACCGGTTTGTGGAAATTCCGGTGGTGAACCCGACAATCCTGTTTCGGCGCGAGCTGTATGAAAAGTTTGGAGGCAGCCGGCAGGGTAATTTTCCGGAGGATTATGAGATGCAACTGCGTTATCTGG
>CAZCPH010000389.1:0-3695 GCA_964500105.1 uncultured Mariniphaga sp.
ACCATAAAACATTTTGCTTATGTTGATTACCCAGTCGGAGGGTAAGTTCCTCAAAAGGAAAAATTTTATTAATCTGGATGGCAAATTGATTGATTTTTCCGAACCGGTGGTAATGGGGATTATAAATGTGACGCCCGATTCGTTTTACAATGGCGGAAAACTTACAGACGAAAAAGTTTTGCTTTCAACCGTAGAAAAAATGGCAGAAAATGGCGCATCGTTTATTGATGTTGGCGGTGTTTCCACCAAACCGGGTGCCAAACTGATTTCCACCAAAACAGAGCTGGAGCGTTTGTTGCCGGCGGTACACGCCATTCGGAAAAACTTTCCGGAAATACCACTTTCTGTAGATACCTTTCGCAGTTGGGTAGCCGTTCGGGTAATCGACGAAATCGGCCCGGTTATAGTAAACGATATTTCGGGAGGTACACTCGATTCGAAAATGTTTGAAACCATTGGGAAAATGAATGTACCTTATGTGCTTACGCATATTCAGGGTACTCCGCAGAATATGCAGGAAGACCCGCAGTACGATGATGTTGTGAAAGACGTGTCGTCTTGGTTAAGCGACCGGGTGAAACGGCTTACAAAATTTGGAGTGAAAGACGTGATTATCGATCCCGGTTTCGGGTTTGGTAAAAACATTCAGCACAATTTCGACCTGTTGAACCGGCTCGATTCATTCAAGGTTTTTCAACTGCCTGTAATGGTGGGGTTAAGCCGGAAATCAATGGTCTGGAAAACTCTTGGAACTACGCCGGAGGAAGCACTTAACGGAACTTCTGTTGTACAAACCATGGCATTGCTTGGTGGTGCAGATATTTTAAGGGTGCATGATGTGAAAGAAGCAGTGGAAGCTATTCAGTTAGTAAAAGCAATTAAATCAACAGTGGTCTGATGCCGGCATTTATTACCATACGGTTTCTCGATATTCTGGATATTTTTCTGGTTGCATTGCTGCTTTTTCAGCTCTACAGGCTGATTAAGGGCACGGTTGCTTTTAACATCGTTATTGGTCTTTTTTCGCTTTACCTGCTTTGGCTTATAGTGAAGGCGCTGAATATGCAACTGCTGGGTTCGATTATGGGGCAGTTTATTGGTGTGGGTGTGCTGGCATTAATTATTGTTTTTCATCCCGAAATCAGAAAATTTCTCGTATTTATTGGTACAAATTACAATGTAAACCGGGTTTTATCTCTCGATAAGCTTTTCGGGACAAATAAAGGCAAAACGGTTGAAGATGAACAGATTGAAATTCTTGCAGACGTTTGCTTCTCCCTGTCCAAATCAAAAACTGGTGCATTGATTGTTATTGCCCGTAATTCAGAGTTGTCCGACCAGGTGCGAACAGGTGAAATGCTGAATGCAAAAATATCTTCTTCGCTGTTGCGCACCATATTTTTTAAAAATACACCGTTGCACGACGGAGCGGTAATCATTCAGCACAACATTATTGCAGCTGCCGGATGTATTCTGCCGTTAACACAGCGCGATGTGGATAAAACACTCGGATTAAGACATAGAGCTGCCATTGGAATAACAGAAAATACCGATGCAGTTGCCCTAATTGTTTCAGAAGAGCGCGGATCGGTTTCGTTTGCAGAAGAAGGTGAAATAAAACGGAGAATTTCGCGGGAAGTTTTGGTGGAATTACTGGCTGAAAGCCTGAACAAGCAAAACTGATACTTCATCTCACAATCTGCTTCAAATATCTAAAACTCCATTTATTATGAATAGAATATGCGAATTATTCAACATAAAATATCCTGTAATTCAGGGAGGTATGGTTTGGTGTTCGGGTTGGCGGCTCGCCGCTGCAGTGAGCAACTGCGGAGGATTGGGCCTGCTTGGCGCCGGTTCCATGCATCCGGAAACCCTGGAAGAGCATATCAGAAAAACGCAGGAGGCAACCGGTAATCCTTTCGGTGTGAATGTTCCGTTACTTTATCCGGAAACAGAGCGGATTATGGAAATTATTGCCCGGACGGGGGTGAAAATCGTGTTTACTTCAGCCGGAAGCCCAAAAAAATGGACCAGTTGGCTGAAAGACAAAGGAATAACTGTAGCACATGTGGTTTCTAGTTCGCTGTTTGCCGAAAAAAGTGAAGCAGCAGGTGTGGATGCTATTGTGGCCGAAGGTTTTGAAGCCGGCGGGCATAACGGACGTGAAGAGACAACCACCCTATGCCTTATTCCTTCTGTCAGAAAAGCTACGGGGTTGCCGTTGCTGGCGGCGGGTGGAATTGGCTCGGGCAAAGCAATGCTGGCAGTAATGGTTTTGGGTGCCGATGGCGTTCAGGTAGGTTCGCGGTTTGCCATTTCTGAAGAGTCTTCGGCACACCAGTCGTTTAAGCAGCTTGTTTCGCAGATGAGGGAAGGTGATACAAAGCTGGCATTAAAAAAACTGGCCCCTGTTCGTTTGGTGAAAAATGCTTTTTTTGAACAGGTGGAAGAGGCTGAACTGCGCGGAGCAACTGAAGAAGAGCTGAAAGAGTTACTGGGTAAAGGACGGGCAAAAAAAGGAATGTTTGAAGGCGACCTGGAGAACGGAGAACTGGAAATTGGCCAGATTTCAGCAGAAATTCACCAAATTTTAACGGTTAAATCCATCATGGAAAGCCTCATTTTGGAGTACAATTCGGCTTTGAAAAATTTTTCGGAATTGCCTCGTTTTAAATTTTGACTACTTTGCCCGGATTTTTTTCGGTAATATGGCATTTGTTTATAAATTGAAATGCTCTTCAAAAGTTGTTTTGTCAATCTGGTATTTGTTGCGGTCTGTTGAACTGCGCGAAACCAGTTCGCCCAAAAATCCGGCAAGAAAAAACTGCGCTCCGATAATCATCGCCGTAAGTGCAATATAAAAATAGGGGCTGTTGGTAATCAGGTTCCCCACAATTCCGTGTTGCAACTGGATAATTTTTTGGATGCCCAGGTAAATGGCAGCTGCCAGCCCTATAAGAATCATCAGAATTCCCAAAATTCCAAAAAAATGCATCGGGCGTTTTACAAACCTCGAGATAAACATCACCGAAAGTAAATCCAGCGGACCGCGAATAAACCGTTCCATTCCGAATTTAGTGACACCATATTTGCGTTCGCTGTGCACGACCACTTTTTCACCAATTTTATTGTACCCGGCCCATTTGGCCAAAACAGGAATATAGCGGTGCATTTCGCCGTAAACTTCAATGCTTTTTACCACGTTGTTGCGGTAAGCTTTCAGTCCGCAATTCATGTCATGCAGTTTTATTCCGGTCATTCTGCGCACTGTCCAGTTGTAAAATTTGCTGGGAATATTTTTGGAGAGAACCGGGTCATGGCGCTTTTTTTTCCATCCCGAAACCAGGTCGTACCCTTCTTCTTTGATCATACGGTATAGTTCCGGAATTTCATCCGGACTGTCCTGCAAATCGGCATCCATGGTGATTACCACATCGCCATTTACAATATCGAACCCGCAATAGAGTGCAGCCGATTTTCCGTAGTTTCGCCTGAATTTTATTCCTTTTATATTTTTATCTTTTTGCTGAAGGTTTTCAATAACCTGCCACGAATTGTCTTTGCTGCCATCATCAATCATCACAATCTCATAAGAAAACTGATGTTGATCCATCACTTTTTTGATCCATGCGGCAAGTTCAGGTAACGATTCTTCTTCGTTAAAAAGAGGCACTACTACAGAAATATCCATA
>CAZCPH010000390.1:0-3689 GCA_964500105.1 uncultured Mariniphaga sp.
TGGTGAACGACGACCCGGAAACCGCCCGAAAAGCAGCCGGAAAAGTTTCCGGAGCCATTGAAAAAGTGAACATGAGCCTGTTGGAGGGAGATGCGCACCACCACTGGATGGCCTTGCAAAAACAATTGCAGGATGCGACTTCCATGATTGCAGAAACTTCCGACATTGAAAAACAACGGGAGCATTTTAATATGCTTTCCGAAGCCATGCTGGAAACCACCGAATCGTTCGGCCTCGAAATCGATAAAACCTACCGGCAGTTCTGCCCCATGGCATTCGACGACAAAGGCGCGTTCTGGCTGAGCGAATCCGACGAAGTGCTGAACCCGTATTTTGGAGACATGATGCTGCGTTGCGGCGAAGTGAAACAGACTTACCGCAAAGGACAGAGAATATTTAAAACTGCTGAAAATCAAAACACGCAGCCAGCAAGACACAATCATTAATTAAAACAAGTTGAAACCATGTTTATTAAATTGCTTCTTATATCGATTGTTTTGGTTGCCATCGTGATGCTGGCATTAGGAATAAAACTACTGGTCAATAAAGATGCAAAATTCACTGTTCACTCGTGCAACCCTCAGAACAATGACCCGGAACACGAGGGAAGCTGCTGCAATTGCGGAACTGAATCTCCGTCAGTTTATGATGCAGACACGGCAATCAAGTAAATTATTTTGGATGTAATCAAAAGTTGAAAACAATGAATAGTCAAAATAAACATCATAAAGAACACCACCATAACCATTCAGAAATGGATGGCAAAAAGGAAAGGCATGATTCACACCATCATGAAAATCACGGGCACAGCCATCATGAAAAACATGAAAATCAACACCATGGAAACCATCATGATGAACACGACCACAGTTCTCATGATCATTCAGAACACCATGCGATGATGATAAAAGATTTCCGGAAACGATTCTGGATTTCACTGGTTCTCACCTTGCCTGTGCTGGTGTTGTCGCCTATGATTCAGCAATTGCTGGGTTTCGAATTCGCCCTTTTCCCGAAGTTTGATCCCTACATTCTGTTTGGTCTGTCAACGGTAGTATTTTTCTACGGGGGCTGGCCGTTTTTAACCGGATTGGCAGGCGAGCTGAAGAAAAAACAACCTGGAATGATGACACTGATTGCCGTGGCCATTACCGTTGCCTGGGCATACAGCACCGCAACAACATTTGGCGTGCAGGGCAGTACGTTTTTCTGGGAACTGGTTACACTCATCGACATCATGCTGCTGGGACACTGGATTGAAATGAAATCGGTTCTGGGCGCATCGCGCTCGCTGCAAAAGCTGGTGGAAATGATGCCGTCTGAGGCTCATTTGTTAAAAGATGGCGAAACCAGGGATGTAAAAATTGATGAGATTCAAAAAAACGATAAAGTTCTGGTGCGTCCGGGCGAAAAAATTCCGGTTGACGGAGAAATTATTGATGGCAAAAGCAACGTAAACGAATCGATGGTAACCGGCGAATCGAAACCGGTTGAAAAAACCAAAAACGACAAAGTTATTGGAGGAACCATCAACGGGAATGGCTCGCTGACTATTGTTGTCAGACAAACCGGCGAAGATGCGTATCTAAGCAAAGTTATCAACATGGTACGCGAAGCCCAGGGCAAAAAATCGAAAACCCAGAATCTGGCCGACCGCATTGCATTCTGGCTGACAATTACCGCGCTGACCATCGGGTTTGGCACACTGGCCACCTGGCTGGTACTGGGTAAACCGTTTGTGTTTGCCCTGGAACGCATGGCCACGGTAATGGTCATTGCCTGTCCGCACGCCCTCGGCCTTGCTGTGCCACTGGTGGCGGCCATTTCCACATCGGTTTCGGCACAAAAAGGGCTGCTCATCCGCAACCGGACAGCGTTTGAAAATGCTCGCAAAATTACATTGTTCGCTTTCGATAAAACCGGAACGCTGACCAAAGGCAACTTCGGGGTTTCACGATACGAATCACTTCATGAAGATTTCGATAAAAAACAGGTTTTGAAACTGGCCGGAGCGTTGGAAGCAAAATCGGAACATCCGCTGGCTATCGGAATCATGGATAAAATAAAAGAAGAAAATATTGAAGTTCCTGAAGCCACAAATTTTAATTCCATTACCGGAAAAGGGGTTGAAGCCGAAGTGGAAAACAAACAGGTGAAGGTGGTAAGCCCGGGGTATCTGAAGGAAAAAAACATAAAAGTTCCTGAAAAAGCATTCGAAAACCAGCAGGAAACCGTTGTTTTTGTTTTGGTTGATGATACTTTGGCGGGTTTTGTGGCTATGGCCGATGAAATCCGTGAAGAATCGTACAATGCGGTAAAAACGCTTAAACAGAGCGGAATGAAAGTTTACATGATGACCGGTGACAATGAAAAAGTAGCAAAAAGTGTAAGCGATGAGCTTGGCCTTGACGGCTATTTTGCCGGCATTTTGCCCGATGAAAAACTGGAAAAGATTAAGGAATTCCAGCAGCAGGGAGAGTTTGTTGCCATGACCGGCGATGGCATAAACGATGCCCCTGCTCTTGCTGCAGCCAACGTGGGAATTGCCGTGGGCAGCGGTACCGATGTGGCTGCCGAAACGGCCGACATTGTGCTGGTTAACAGCAATCCGCGCGATATCGCTTCGCTGGTTAAATTTGGAAAAGCCACCTACAAAAAAATGATTCAGAATTTCATCTGGGCCACCGGATACAATATTGTGGCTATTCCGCTTGCTGCCGGTGTTTTAATAAGTGCCGGAGTGGTTATCAGCCCTGCTGCAGGCGCCATTCTGATGAGTTTAAGTACTGTTATTGTTGCCATTAATGCGCAGCTTTTAAAACGAAAAATTACCTGAATTCCGTGAACAAATCAAAATTTTACAACTATTAAATAATTAATTATTAACCATTTAAAATTCAAGAAGATGAAAACAAAAGTTTTAAGTTTAGTTTCAATGTTCGTTCTGGGAACATTTACGGTATTTGCCGGAGAGAAAACAGAAAAGTTTAAAGTGAAAGGGAACTGCGGCATGTGCGAAAAACGCATTGAAAAAGCCGCCAATTCGGTGGAAGGTGTGCAAAGTGCCGACTGGAACAAGGAATCGAAAATGATTGAAGTGAAATTTGACGATGCCAAAACCAGTACCGGCAAAATTGAAATGGCCATTGCCAAAGCGGGCCACGACACACCGCACCATAAAGCCAAAGACGAAGTTTACGACAAGCTGCCGGGTTGCTGCAAGTACGACCGCTCAGAAGCAAATAAAGAGATGAACGGACATGAAGGCCACAATCATTAAAATCTAATTAAAAAGGAAACTGTCAACGATTTGATGGTTTCCTTTATTTTTTTCGAAGAGCTTCGGCAAGAATGAAACTACCTTTTTTTTATCAGCGCCACATTTTTTGAACGTCCATCTTTGAACGTTGTCCTAAGAATAGAAAAAGCAGATACATTTTTGGGAAGTAATTCAATAGAAAAAAGGTTATCTACTGATTTAACCAGCAGCAGTTTTCCTTCCATGTTAAAAATTTCTACTCGCTGAATGGGCTCTGTAGAAGCGATTTTTATCTTCTCCTGAAACGGATTTGGCCAGACTTTCAGGTTCGGTTGGTTGCCGGGGCTACCGGTTACTGCGACTGAAGTTTTTTTTTATACACCCGCACATAATCCACTTCCATGGTTGCTTCTTTCAGATTCGGGTCAAT
>CAZCPH010000391.1:0-3676 GCA_964500105.1 uncultured Mariniphaga sp.
GGTTTGGCAAGATGTTCAATACCGATAAAAAATTTCCGGGAATGGAAGTTAAATTTGTGTGGGGCGAAACCGACGAGTTTGCCAAAAATGCCATGGAAAAGGGGAACATTCCCAACCAGGTGAAAGACCCCAACGAAATGCTGGGAAAAATTGATGCACTGATTGTGGACCACCGCCATCCGAAATACCACCTGGAACCGGCCATTCCGTTTATCAAAGCAAAAATTCCAACATTTATCGACAAGCCGTTTTGTTACCGCGCTGCCGAGGGACAGGAGTTTCTGAAACTGGCGCAAAAAATGGGCACACCGGTTACATCGTTCAGTTCAATTGCCCACAGCGATGCCACGTTCGATGTTAAAGAACAAGTGAAAAACATGGAAGGAATCAGCCAGGTGATTTGCACCGGTCCCGGAGATTATGATTCTCAGTATGGAGGAATCTTTTTCTATGGTGTTCACATTGTTCAGCCGCTCATGTATGTTTTTGGAGAAGACATTGAACGGGTAAAAGTGAGTCGTAACGGAAGCTATGGCAATGCCAGCCTGGTATTTTCCTCCGGATTATTTGCCACACTCATTATCAAGGAAAAAGCACGCGGCTGGGAAACCTTTGTGGAAACACCAAAGGAACTGGTGGAGCTGAAACCACGGGTAGAAGAAAAAGATCCGGCCCGAAATTATGCCGACATGGCTGAAATGTTCCGCACAGGAAAAGAGCCGCGTTCGCACCAGAGCATTCTGAACTGTGTTTCGGTTCTGGAAGCGCTTGAAAAATCGGCTGAAACCGAAAAATGGGTGGAAGTGGAGTACCTGAAAGTTTAAAGTTCTCCCGTAGGGATGCCTACGGCAAAAGTTTAATGTTTAAAGTGAAAAGTATGAAATGGAAAATAGCTTCAATTTTTGTAAGTATAATTTTTTTTGGAATAGTTGAAATGAATGCACAGGTAATCGAAGGAATCCATTACCACACAGGGCAGCCGGTTCGGGTGACCATCAACAATGGTATGATTGAAAACATTACGAACCTCGATAAACCGGTTGGTGAAAATACGGTTTACATTGCACCCGGTTTTTTCGACAACCAGGTGAACGGGTTTGCCGGCGTTTCGTTTGCGTTTGGTGACAGCGACCTGACGCCCGAAGGCATTGAAAAAGCAACCAGCGAACTGTGGAAAAAGGGAGTAACCACTTACCTTCCAACGCTAACTACGAACAGCATCGAAGTTTTAACCCGGAATTTTAAAATCCTTTCCAAAGCAGTTGACGATGAAAACCTGCGGGGCTCCATTCCCGGATTTCACCTCGAAGGGCCTTACATCAACCCGGAAGACGGATTCCGTGGGGCGCATCCCAAACAGTTTGTAAAACTGCCCGACTGGAATGAATTTCTGAAACTTTACGATGCATCGGGCAAAAATATTCTTCAGGTAACGCTGTCTCCGGAAATGGACGGCGCACTGGATTTTATTTCAAAATGCAGTCAGAGCGGGATTACAGTGGCACTGGGTCATCACAATGCGGATATGAAAACGATAACCGCCGCCATTGACCGCGGCGCCAAAATTGCCACGCACCTGGGTAACGGAGCAGCCAACACCATCAACCGGCACCGGAATCCGTTCTGGCCGCAACTGGCTGACGACCGGCTGAGTATCAGCATCATCTGCGACAGCTTTCATTTGTTGCCGGAACAAATCAGGGTTTTTTACAAGGTAAAAGGCGTTGAAAAAACCATCATCACTTCGGATGTAACGCACTATGCAGCGCTTGAACCGGGTGAATACAAAACCTCAACCGGCGAAACCATCGAACTGACCAAAGAAGGCATGTTGCGATTACCGGCTCAAAATGTGTTGTACGGTTCGGCATCGCCCATAACCAAAGGCGTGGGTTACGTCATGCAGGTTACCGGCTGCACCCTGGCCGATGCAGTGCAGATGGCCAGCACCAATCCGGCCCGCCTTTATAACCTGAACGATCGTGGCACTCTAGAGCCCGGAAAACGTGCCGACATCGTGCTTTTTACCCTTGAAGATTTTCAGGTGAATATAAAGGAGACGTGGGTGAAGGGGAAAATGGTATATGAAAATTCCAAGTGACAATATTCAAAAGACATATAAATAAATAACAAATTTCAAAAATCAAAAGTCAAACAAATTCCAAAACTCAATTATCAAAAAACAAACAAATTCCAAACATTAAAAATCAAATGAATATGAATCAGGAAGATATAGTTGAAGAAGGAAAACCGGTTTATGATTTGGAGGAAAGGACATTTCAATTTGCAAAAAGAGTCCGAATCTGGATAAAAAAACTTCCAAAATCAATTGCCAACGACGAAGATGCCCGACAATTGATAAAAGCTTCTGGTTCGGTTGGTGCAAATTATATTGAAGCAAATGAGGCATTGAGCAAAAAGGATTTTATTTTTCGATTACGGATTTGCAGAAAAGAAGCAAAAGAATCGGCTTATTGGACCCGATTAATTTTAGAATGCAATGAAGTAATTCCATACGAAAAGGAAGGAAAAGCTTTATATCAGGAAGCAGTAGAATTGAAAAAAATCTTTTCATCTATCATCAGCAAATCAGAATAATTATTCCCATTTTTTAACGAAGTTTGGAATTTAATCATTTGAATAATTGGTACTTATTTGATATTTGGAATTTGAACAATTGGAATTTTCTATTTGGATAATTGGAACTTATTTGACATTTGTCTTTTGAATTTTGGAGCTTATAAAAAAATAAACATGAGAAAACTATACAAAAAAATCCTGATTGCCCTCGCCGCAGTGGGCCCCGGGCTGTTCCTCATCGGATACAACATTGGAACCGGAAGTGTTACCACCATGGCTAAAACAGGCGCCGAGCACGGCATGGAACTTTTCTGGGCGCTGGTGCTGTCGTGCATCTTTACCTTCGTGCTCATGGTAGCATACGGAAAAGTAACCCTGGTTACAGGGAAAACCGCCCTGAACAACATCAAACATGAATTCAAATACGGCTGGGTACTTGCGTTGTACATTTTAATTGCGCTGATAATCGGAGAATTACTGGCGCTGATGGGCGTAATGGGCATTGTAGCCGACCTGGTTCAGGAAGCCATCCGGCTGCTTTTCAATGAACGGATTGTGGGCCGCGGCTGGATTATCCTGGTACTTGCTACCGGTTTGTATCTGCTTTTATGGTTCGGTCAGTACAAAACCTTCGAAAAAGTGCTCACTTTTTTCGTCATCTTTATGGGGCTTTCATTTATCGTGGTCTTTTTTATGGTCAGCCCTAACTTATCGGTTATTGCCAAAGGTTTGGTACCTGGAATACCCGACACACCCGGCGCTATGGGACTCGTAGCCGCCATTGCCGGAACCACCTGCTCGGCAGCGGTATTCATTATGCGAAGTACCGTTGTTGCTGAAAAAGGCTGGGGCATCAAAAACCTGAAAGAGGAAAAAAAGGACGCTTTTGTGTCTGCAGCAATGATGTTGTTTCTGAGCGGTGTGATTATGGCTGTTGCGGCCGGCACGTTGCACGTAATGGGCCTGAAACTGGAAAACACTGTGGAAATGATTCTTCTTTTTGAACCGATAGGTGGAAACGCAGCAGCATTTATTCTGATATTGGGAATTGTGGGCGCCGGATTGTCCACTATCTTCCCCATTGTACTGATTGCTC
>CAZCPH010000392.1:0-3670 GCA_964500105.1 uncultured Mariniphaga sp.
ACCATCTGAATTGCCATGTGTATTTAAAATTATATTATTACTAATCACCGAACCAGCTACACCCGGTTCCAAATAATTCCCTGCAAAGGAATATATCGCTGCTCCGTCATTAAAATCAAGCATGGAATTGCTTAAGTAATTAAATGCAACATTACAAACACCAGCATTAAAATATACACCTAAGTACCCGACATTGGTAATTCTGTTGTAAAAAATATCAGTATTACCTGACATTGAAGCAATAGCTGTTCCGGGACTTGCCAAGGAAGTAGTTATAGTCCTTCCTATCAGAGATATTCGTCCAACATTATCTATAATGTTGTCTTTTATAATCCGCCCCTCACTACCACCATATCCAATGTATATGCCACGCATATAACAATCCGATATATTATTCCCTTCAATTGTCAATCCGTTGCCAATAACACCTGTATATATAGCTGCTTGTTGACATTCTGAAATAGTATTGTCTTTTATTTCAATTCTGTCTGCATTATACATATAGATTCCATTTCTACTCTGATGTAGTATTTCAAGGTCACGGATATCTATATTGTCTTTATTTGTAGGGATATGAATACCATCATCATAAACTGAGCCTCTTATTTCATAATTTTCAGGAGAATCATTACCTGGTATCCATGCATAAAGAATATTTGTTGCCTTATCATAACACCATTCACCTGCTTCGGTCAGAAATTCAAGTTTATCAACCATGAAAAAACCTTTATTGACCCCTAAATTACCATAAGGTGCTAAATCAATAGTTATAGTTTGACCATCCGATTCTGTTACAACGCGCCTGTTTAATTGATATATTACTCCTTTAATCATAATTGTTGCACCAGTATAATAATCAGATGGCTTCGATTCAAGTTCAGTAGAAATAAATTTAGTCGAACTATTTACAGTTGTGATTTTAAAATATCCTGTTTTAGGATACCTTGCTAATTGTGCTCGGTCTCCATTGATAAATAACTGGATAACCTCTTTATTCACCGTTGCCTTCCATATATTCCCTTCATGCCTCGTCCATCCTGTTATCACCTCCGAACCATAAATCTTCGGCTTCTCTCCGGTTCCATAGGCTCCGTAAACAATCGGACTGCCCGATGTGCCGGAAGTATTTACTGTTATGGTGCCATTCCACGAATCTCCACGTTTAAACAAAATCTGGTCGCCGGGTTTCGGCGTGAAACTGTTTGCCTTATCCAGACTGCGCCAGGCTGAACTTTCGCTGGTCCCTGAGTTTGAATCACTCCCCGATGACGAACTGACGTAGTAAACCGTTGAAAATCCATATAAAGTAAGTAACTGAAAAAAAATGACCAGCAGGACCCGCTTACTCCCTGTCAAAATCTTTTGAATCCGGTCAAAATTGTTCCCGGATTTATTCAAATAAACCATAGCTTTCAAGATATTTTATTTTTATAAAATTTTTTTCTATTCCGGGTGCAAAGATAAAAAAGTAGTTACTTGAAGTTTCTTTATATGTTTTACAGGCATTTACACTTTTTCTCACAAATCCTCTGTTAAACATAAATTGAAAACAAATATCAAATACCAGTCACGTTAATAATTAGAACCCGGTAATTTATTTTTAGAAAAAATGATTCAGATACTGCATCATCGAGTTGAAAAATTGAACTTTGATTTTAATAAATGCAGAAACAAAACAATCCATCCGGCAAAACAAAATGAAGAAATGTTCTTTACTTGAGATTACATAGTTTTTAGAATTCTTTTTTTGCTCTAAAAACTCTATTCGCCTAAAACAAATGGCATTTTACAATATTTGATTTTTCTTCAATTAAAAAATGGCTGTAATTTATATTCATTCTAAATAAACTTCGGCAATATCCTGCAGGGTCAATATTAAAAAATGAAGAATTTAATCTTCATTAACAGGATGTTTTTGCGACCGGGGTAACATTTTTGTAAATTTGTACAAAACAAGGCATTAAGGTTAAATCAATTACTTAAAAATAAAAATTATGGGAAAAATAGCTGATGTTGTTAAGCCGGGTGTTGTTACAGGCTCTGACTTACAATATATTTTTAAAGTGGCTAAGGAAAACAAATTTGCACTTCCTGCAGTTAACGTGGTTAGCTCGTCGTCAACAAACGCAGTTATGGAAGCCGCAAAAGTAGCGAACGCTCCTGTTATGATTCAGTTTTCAAACGGAGGAGCAGCGTTCAATGCCGGTAAAGGGTTGAAACTGGAAGGACACCAGGCTGCTGTTTTAGGCGCTGTTGCTGGTGCAAAACACATTCATACACTGGCCGAAGCTTATGGCGTTCGTGTGGTTCTTCATACCGACCATGCAGCCAAAAAATTACTGCCATGGATTGACGGTCTGCTCGATGCCAGCGAAAAACACTTTGCTGAAACCGGAAAACCGCTGTTCAGTTCACACATGCTCGATCTTTCGGAAGAACCGCTGGAAGAGAACATCGAAATCTGTAAAAAATACCTTGCCCGTATGAGCAAAATGGGTATGACACTGGAAATTGAACTGGGTATTACCGGTGGTGAAGAAGACGGTGTTGACAACACCGATGTGGACAGCTCGAAACTTTACACCCAGCCCAGGGAAGTTTGCTACGCTTACGAAGAGCTGAGCAAAGTGAGCCCCAATTTTACCATTGCAGCATCATTTGGAAACGTACATGGTGTTTATAAACCCGGCAATGTGAAACTTCAGCCGAAAATCCTGAAAAATTCGCAGGAATACATTAAAGACAAACTGAATCTGGACAATGACTTCCCGGTTGATTTTGTCTTCCACGGAGGTTCAGGTTCTGCACTGGAAGAAATCCGCGAAGCCATTGATTACGGTGTGATTAAAATGAACATCGATACAGATACCCAATGGGCATACTGGGATGGTGTGCGGAAGTTTGAAGCTGAAAAACACGATTATCTGCAGGGACAAATCGGAAACCCTGAAGGCGAAGATAAACCCAACAAAAAATTCTACGACCCGCGCGTTTGGATCCGCAAGGGTGAAGAAGCAATGATTGCCCGTTTGCAAAAAGCTTTTGAAGACTTAAATGCAGTGAACAGCCTTTAGAATAACGTTTCAGAAAAATGTATAGAAGAAATCAAGGGCCTCTTCCATTGAAAGGCCCTTATTTTTTACCTGTTTTTTCAATCCATATTTCAGGATTCTGATAGGTACTGATTACTGCTAATACCTCAACAATGTCGTTTCTTTCATCAATGTAAAAATGCACCATATAAGGAAATTTTCTGACTAAAACACAGCGAATTTCCCTGTAACGGATAGCATAAATCTGCGGATTTCGCTCCAATGAATTAATGTGTCTGATTGCTGCTTTTTGAAATCTGGTTCCTAATTTTGGCTGTTGTTCATTGTACCAGGCTGATATTTCCCGAATATCATTTAGTGCATCCGGGTCAATTCTGACTTTGAATTTTTTCATCAGAAATTCAGTGTTTTTTTTGCGTCTTCCCAATCCAAAAGCCTATCCGGATTTGCTCTGACCTTTGCAAAACGCTCCATCACCATATTTTGATCCTTTTCAGAAATTTCAATTTTTTGTTCTTCTTTTCCTAAAGCATAATCCAACATACTTTTAATAGCGTTTATGAGTTTTTCATCGTTAACCTGCTTGAACTGCTCAATTATAATTGCTTTTTGTGCCT
>CAZCPH010000393.1:0-3665 GCA_964500105.1 uncultured Mariniphaga sp.
TGGATTGCTTATTCTGACGGTTTCGCAAAAGGACGGGTGGTTGTAAACAAGGGTGCAGCAGCTGCATTAAAATCTGAAAAAGCGGTAAGCCTTTTACCGGTTGGAATTGTTACCATTGAAAAGGAGTTCAAAAAAGGTGACCTGATTCGCATTGTGGATGAATCGGGAAATACCGTCGGGCTGGGAAAAGCGCAGTATAATTCCGATAAGGTTGAAGCAGAGAAACTGTCGGAAAAGCAAAAAGCGCTGGTTCATTACGATTATTTATACATGGAAAAAACAACAAACGGTTAGCATGAAGATTGAAAAACAACTGCAACAGGTTTTGGCAGCTTCGCGAAAGCTGAATCTTGTGGACGAAGTATCGGTGAAAAAGATTTTGCTTGAACTTGCCGGTGAAGCGGAGAAAAATACGAAGTTTATTCTGGCCGAAAACCAAAAAGATTTAGACCGGATGGACCCGGAAGATCCAAAGTTTGACCGGCTAAAACTCACTAAAGAACGCATCGAAGGGATTGCTTCCGATATTAGGAATGTGGCTGGGTTGGAAAGTCCGGTGGGAAAAGTACTGAAAGAAACCGTTCGGCCCAACGGATTAAAAATTAGCAAAGTAACCGTTCCTTTCGGTGTAATCGGAATCATATACGAAGCCCGACCTAATGTTACTTTCGATGTTTTTTCGCTTTGCCTGAAATCGGGAAATGCCTGTGTGTTGAAAGGCGGAAGCGATGCCATTTATTCTAACACCGCCATTGTTTCCATCATTCAGAATGTACTGAAAAATAATAACCTCGACGAAAATACCGTGGCACTTTTGCCTGCTGGTCGCGAGGAAACCAATGAAATGCTACGGGCCCATGGTTACATCGATTTGATTATCCCGCGCGGCAGCCAGGAACTCATCAATTTTGTACGCGAAAATGCTACCATTCCGACAATTGAAACCGGCGCCGGCATTTGTCATACTTATTTTGATGAATTTGGCGATGCTGAAAAAGGCCGCGAAATTATTTTCAATGCCAAAACACGCCGACCATCGGTTTGTAATGCACTCGACTGCCTGATAATTCATAACAGCAGATTGGATGAATTGCAGGCATTTGGTCAACGGTTGGCTGTGTCGGAAGTTATCATTTACGCCGATGAAAAAGCTTACGAAAAACTGATAGGGAATTATCCGGAAAATTTGTTGTTTCCGGCAACCGAAGAGTCGTTCGGTACGGAATTTCTTTCACTTAAAATGGCTGTTAAAACAGTGAAATCATTTGATGAGGCGCTGGAACAAATCAACAAAAACAGTTCGAAACACAGCGAAGCCATTATTTCTGAAAACCGGGAACGCATTGAAACTTTCCGTAAACTGGTTGATGCATCTTCGGTTTATTCCAATGTTTCCACGGCTTTTACCGATGGAGCACAATTTGGACTTGGAGCCGAAATCGGTATTAGCACCCAGAAGCTGCATGCACGCGGGCCAATGGCGCTGGAAGAACTCACCAGCTACAAATGGATTATAGAAGGCGATGGCCAGGTGAGGCCGAAATAGTCGGACAGAAATTGTATATTTGTTTAAAAAACAACATTATGGAAGCTGAAGTTTTGATAAATAAGTTTCAGAATTTACCTCAAAATGCCAAAAAGGAGTTGATGGATTTTCTTGATTTTTTGACGTCCAGGTATAAAAAAGCAGAATCCCGGAAAAAGAAAGGATTTTCTTTTGATTGGGAGGGTGGATTAAAGGATTTAAAAGAAAGTTCGGTGGAATTGCAACACAAAGCAAATCAATGGAGAAATACCTGATTGATACCAATATTTTTCTTGAAATTTTGCTTGAACAGGAGAAAAAGGAAAAGTGTAAATCCTTTTTGGTTGAGAACTATGGTAAGCTTGTTTTGTCTGATTTTTCTCTGCATTCCATAGGGGTTATCTTGTTCAGAAATCATAAATATAGCTTGTATAATTCTTTCATCAATGATGTTATTCCGAACATTAAAGTTGCATCTATTGAAAAAAACAGGTATTACAGATTGGAAGAATTAGCTGTTCGGTTTAATCTCGATTTTGATGATTCATTCCAGGCAGTTCTTGCTGAAGACCTTAAATTGACGGTTGTGACAATGGACAAGGACTTTGAGCGGATAAAAAAACACATAAAGATTAAATTTTTAAATTAGAAACGTTACAGTTCCATGAAACACTTCACTTCAGTAAAAGATATTCCTGATTTAAAAAAGGCAGTTGAAACGGCTCTGGAAATCAAAAAAAACAGGTTTGCCTACGAGCACCTTGGGAAAAACAAAACTATGGTGTTAATATTTTTCAACCCGAGTTTGCGCACCCGGCTGAGCACCCAGAAGGCAGCCATGAACCTGGGTATGAATACCATGGTGATGAACGTGAGCGAAGACGGCTGGCAACTGGAATCGGAACTGGGCGTTGTTATGGACGGCGACAAGCCGGAACACCTGAAGGAAGCCATCCCGGTTATCGGCAAATACTGCGATGTGATTGGCGTACGTGCATTTGCCAAATTTCAGAATAAAGAAGATGATTATGCCGAAAAAATTCTGAACCAGTTCATTGATTATGCCGGTGTGCCTGTTGTAAGTATGGAAGGCGCCACCCGGCATCCGCTGCAAAGTTATGCCGATTTGGTGACCATCGAAGAGCTCAAAACAAAGGAACGCCCAAAAGTGGTGCTTACCTGGGCGCCGCACCCGAGGTCATTGCCACAGGCTGTTGCCAATTCGTTCGTTGAATGGATGCGCGAAACCGATTACGAACTGGTGGTTACCCATCCCGAAGGTTACGAACTGGCGCCCGAGTTTATGGGCGATGTAAAAGTGGAATTCGACCAGAAAAAGGCTTTTGAAGACGCCGATTTTATTTACGCCAAAAACTGGGCTTCATACACCAGTTACGGACAAATTCTTTCCAAAGATTTTAGCTGGACGGTGAACCAAGAAAAAATGGCTTTAACCAACAACGCCAAATTTATGCACTGCCTTCCGGTACGCCGAAACGTTGTGGTTACCGACGGCGTTCTCGATAGCTCATCTTCCATTGTGGTGGAACAGGCTGCTAACCGGGAAATTACGGCACAGGCCGTTTTAAAAATGATTTTGGAAGATAATGAATAAAATCGAAATAATCCCAGCCATCGATATTATTGGCGGAAAGTGTGTGCGGCTATCGCAGGGTGATTATGAACGCAAAACCGTTTACAACGAAAATCCGCTGGAAGTGGCCCGCATGTTTGAGGATGCCGGAATCAGCAGGTTGCACCTGGTGGATCTGGACGGCGCCAAAGCCAAACACATTGTCAACTACAAAGTGTTGGAACAGATTGCGTCCAAAACAAATTTGATTGTCGATTTTGGCGGTGGACTGAAGTCGGACGAAGACCTGAAAATTGCCTTTGAATCAGGTGCTGCCATGGTGACCGGCGGCAGCATAGCTGTAAAAGAGCCGGAAGTGTTTTTAAGCTGGCTCGAAAAATTCGGCAGCGATAAAATCATCCTGGGTGCCGATGCAAAAGACGGAAAAATAGCAGTAAGTGGCTGGCAGGAAAGTACAGAGTTGTCTGTGGTAGAATTCATTGCTGATTTTCACAAAAAAGGAATCTCCAAAGTAATTTCCACCGACATCAGCCGCGACGGAATGCT
>CAZCPH010000394.1:0-2021 GCA_964500105.1 uncultured Mariniphaga sp.
AATCAATTTCGCCGTTGCTGAAGCGCAAAACATGGATCAACTCATGTGTGGCGATATAAAGCATCAAGGGGTTGAGCTTGATAAAGGAATTTGCCCTTTCTACCGCATCCAGAATGATATTGTCCTGCAGACAGATCCGATAAAAATCGAAGCTTTCTTTGTCCGCATGGGGCGACCGAGCCGGTCTTTCGTAAACATATTTGCACAGGTGCGCAAAAGCACCTTCCTTTATTTCATGTTCTTCCAGATGGGCAAGGGTTTTTACATCATATCTTTTTCTTTTCAACTCCCCCTCGCTTATTCTAAAATTACGCGAAACCAGCTTTTCAGCATCATTAAATGCCTTGTTAGTAAACGGTATTTGCGTTGCGTTAAAATAGCGAGGCATAAAAAACCCAACAATTTTATTCAATGTGACAGCATTATATGCATTGATCCCTTCGCTGTCAACAGCGGGATGTTGAAATATTAGTCGAACTGGAGTAAATTTTGGGGAAATCGTTTGACATTTTTAAAAGTCGCAGATTATATCTTTCGGGAATTACATAACAAAACATTATGAGGATAAAATAATGCAACAGGAATCGGCAAAAATAAAAATACCGTCTGCACCCACAGCAATTCCTGCGCGGGCAATGGTTTCAATCAGTTCGGGCCGGCCGCCGGTAACGCCGCTGGCCTGGTTGGGTTGCTGAAGCGAGTGGGTAATGTCCAGCACCACCGGCACTTCCATTTTGCGCATTTCAGGAATTCCGCGGTAATCTACCACCAAATCCTGGTAGCCAAACGTGGTTCCCCGTTCGGTTAAAATGATGTTCGGATTGCCGCTTTCTCTCACTTTGTTCACTGCAAACTGCATGGCATCAGCCGAAAGAAACTGTCCTTTTTTGATGTTCACCACTTTTCCGGTTTTGGCCGCAGCTACCAGAATGTCGGTTTGGCGACAAAGAAAAGCCGGTATTTGAAGTACATCCACAAACTGGGCTGCCATCGCTGCTTCTTCTGCCGAGTGAATATCGGTAATTGTGGGTAGCTGAAACGTTTCGCCCACTTTTTGCAAAATTTTAAGTGCTTTTTCGTCACCAATGCCGGTAAACGAATCCAGGCGCGAACGGTTGGCTTTGCGATACGAACCCTTAAATATGTACGGAATTTGAAGCCGGTCGGTGATTTTAACAATTCTTTCCGCAATTTCCATGGCCATCTTTTCGCCTTCAATGGCACAGGGACCAGCCATCAGAAACAAATTTTCCGGTTGGGTGTATTTCAGTTTTTCAATTTTTGGAATCATAGCTGAATAAGAAAAAAGAACAAAAGTAATCTGTGAACGCTTGAATCCAAAAATTCAGGAGAATAAAAACAGCAGGCAAAGAATGTGAATTGAAATAAATGCGTGTCAACTAAGAATTTAGTTTTGTAATATATTGTAATTGATGTTGATATGAAAATTATTTTAAAATAACTAATAATTTAGTTTGAAAACTAAAACTTTAGTTTTATATTTGAAACGGATACCCAAAGAGTTCAGAGTTCAGAGTTCAGAGTTCAAAGTTTAAAGTTTAATGTTTAAAGAAAAATGAAATGAAAACACGAATTTTCATGATTCCGGTTCTTTTTATGCTGCTTGCACTGGCATTTCCGGCAGAAGCACAGGAAATGGACAAAAAGGATGATGTTTTTTATGTGGTTGACGAGTTACCTGTATTTCAGGGCGGGGAGGAGGCGCTTCGCAACTGGCTGGCAGAAAACATCAGATACCCCGGGGAAGCTAAAGCTGACAGCATCCAGGGAAAGGTGTATGTTACTTTTATTGTGGATGAACAAGGGAAGGTGACCGATTCGAAACTGGCACGGGGCGCGAGTCCTGCGCTGGATAAGGAAGCTCTGCGCGTTGTAAATGCGATGCCGGCATGGAAACCGGGAAAACACAAGGGCAAGGAGGTGAAGGTTTCCTATACCGTGCCTATCAGTTTTAAACTGGAATAAGTATCCAATTTTCAACTAAAAAATTAGTTTAAAGG
>CAZCPH010000394.1:2031-3654 GCA_964500105.1 uncultured Mariniphaga sp.
AATTTTTGTTGCTTTTTGCAATTGTTCTACTAATTAAAATGCGCTTAAAATGAAGGAATTAACCAAGGCAGAAGAACAGGTAATGCAGCTTCTCTGGAAGTTGGAAAAAGCGTTTGTAAAAGACCTGATTGACGAAATGCCGAACCCCAAACCGGCCTACAATACGGTCTCAACCATTGTTCGCATTCTCGAAAAAAAAGGGTTTGTGGGGCACAATGCCTATGGAAAAACGCACGAATATTTTCCATTGGTTGCCAGGGAAGATTACACTCGTTTGTACATGAAAAATTTCATGCGCAACTATTTCAGCGGTTCTTTCAAAGAAATGGTCTCCTTTTTTGCCAAAGAGGACAACATGAGCCTTTCCGATTTTGACGAGCTGATGGAAGATGTGAAACGCGATCTGGAAAACGAAAATCCTGATAGTGATGAACAGCACCGTTAATTTTCTGCTTGAATCCGGGGTCAGCCTTTCTTTTCTGGCCACCATTTATGTACTTTTTCTGCGAAAAGAGACATTTTTCAGACTTAACCGGCTTTTTTTGCTGGGTTCGCTGCTTTTTTCGGTAGTGTTACCCTTTCTCAAATTCAGGGTTTATGAGCCGCAGCCGGTTATGCTTTCCGAAATAACGGTTACGCCTTACCGCAATGTGTTGGAGGCTGTTACTGTTTACGGACAGGATTTGTCGGTAACTGTTGAGCAGGCCGTACTTTCAGCAACAATGCTTTTTTGGGTTTACCTTGCCGGAGTTGCTTTTTTCTTCGGAAGATTTTTGTTCCGTCTGGTACAGGTGGGGCTTTTAATCCAAAAAAATAAGGTTCACAAATACGACCGGTTTAAACTTGTTCTGCTGGAAAAGGAATGCAGTCCGTTTTCGTTTCTGAATTATGTTTTTGCAAGCCGTCCGTTGCAAAACAGCGAAGGCTACGACCGCATGATGGCGCACGAAATGGAGCACGTTAAACAGGGGCATTCGGCCGATGTACTGATTCTGGAACTGCTTACTGTTTTTCAATGGTTCAATCCGTTTATGTGGATGTTGCGCCGCGCCATCCGCGAAAACCACGAATTTCTGGCCGACCAGGCTGTACTTCGGTCGGGCGTGAATCGTGGATATTATAAAAAATTGTTGCTCAGTCAGTTTGCTGGCGGGCAACTGGTATTAACAAACAATTTCAATTATTCATTAATTAAAAACCGAATCAAAATGATGTCAAAAATAAAATCGTCGAAACTGGCCAATATAAAAATGATATTGGGTGTATTAACCGCCGTTGCGCTGATTATTCTGTTTGCCTGCGAGCAGAAGGAAATGACAGAGGTGCAGGCAGCACCCGATACAAATGAGCTGATTGTTACTTTTTTGGATGATAAATTAAAAATTTCCGGTGAAGTTGAAGATTTGGAGAGACTCAAGTCCATGATGGAAGGAAGTAACGAATTCGAATTTGAGCCTGATGAAAGTGGAAATTTACTGCTTGTAAAAAAAGTAACTCTGATCCCAAAGGTTGTTAATGTACGTACTATTCCTGAAACCCTTGACAGTGAAGAACAAATCTTTTTCATTGTCGAAGAAATGCCGGAATTCCCGGGCGGAGAACTGGAACTCCGGAAGTTTATTG
>CAZCPH010000395.1:0-3637 GCA_964500105.1 uncultured Mariniphaga sp.
TTTGGAGAATTGATAAGATTAAAGGGACTTTCTCAATTTCAGCAGTGTTGGCAAAACCTTTCTGATTTTCTGTTTACTTTTAACGAATTCGGCTGCCAGAATTCCCATCTGTTCAAAATCGGTAGATATAACCGAAATGCCTTCGCCCGCAATCTGTTTCATTGGTGTGTCATTGTATGAAAGCACTCCGGTTTCTTTTCCCAACTGAAATCCTTTTTCGCGGCAGTGTTTTATCACTTCCACCAAATCAGTGTCACGAATGGTAAACCAGCACTGGCCTTTTTCCATTTCCAGTCCGCGTACATTTTTCAACAGACGAAAACGGATTTTGTGTTTCCTGCAAAAACGTTCTACGGCGAAAACGGTTTCTTCCGGGTGTGGCGTTTCATTTTTATCGTACACTAAAATCAGCTCCTGGTATTTTTGCAGATGCGTCAATCCCTCTTCCAGACATTCCTCCACAGCTCGGTTGAAGTCCTGAATTACATAACTAATCTGTTCGGTTGGCGGCATACCCATATCGAGAATAAGCAGTTTATCCGGGTCAATTTTCTTCAACACTGGCTCCATACTCCGGTGATCGATGTTCATTACCACATAGATACTGTAACGACCTAAACTACTGTTTACAAGCTGCTTAAAAACCTCATGATTGTAATGATGAAAAAGCAGGTCAACCGAAAAAGAATCAGGCAGATTGCTGCGAAAAGACTGGTATAACTGTTCTTTAAAGGCACTGAAATCGTCGAGCAGCATAAAAACCTTAAACGAACCACCGGTAACATAATAACCTCTTGCCGGCGCCGACTCAATCAGATTTTGTTTTTTCAGTATTCTGTAAGCTTTAAAAACCGTATCGCGCGAAAACCCGGTTAACTCACTCAGCAAATTTACCGAGGGCAGGGTTTCACCTTCCTTCAGTTGGCTGCTGGCTATGGCTTCAGTGATGGCGTGAACCAGCTGCTGAATTTTGGTTTGACCGGCCTTTTCTGAAATCCGAAAGGGTAAATTTGTCACAAAAACACGTTTTTTACTTCTTCGAGCGAAATGTCAAAAACTTTCCGGCAAATGGAATCCAACTCATTCTCAGGTCCTTCGAAATGATACGTTGACTGAATATGGGTTGCAGATGAATCGCGCGGGAGCTCCAGTGCCGGTGATGAGGCTTCCAGCTCGTAAAATGGTCCCAGTTGTCCGCCGGTTTCCAGCGGCCCGTCGTTGTAAGCATTAAGGGCATCGCCCCGGTACGGATATTTCTGGTGTTCCCATGCGGAATTCACGTAATCTGTTGCTTCCTCCGGCATTTCGGTTTTCAATAAGGTGAGTATCTGATTTTCGGCATCGTAACTTCCGATTACCGGCATGGCCCGTTGTGGCGGAATACCAATTTTCCCGCGCTGTTTGCCATCACCTTTAAAATAAATAATGCCATCGCTGATTTTTAACCGGTCTTCCGGAATTTTTCCGAAATAATCGTCTTTTACGATATAGTCTGACCTGGCATCTTTTTTATACGGAATAATCATAGTTACCTCCGGCGATGGAGCGAACATTCCCAGCATCCAGATGGAAATCAGACCGGTTTCCTTTTTCCAGTCCTGGCCGGTTTTATTTTTCACGGTATTGGTGGATTCATAGCCAACAAATTTCACGTTTTCGGGCAACGCAACATCCAGTCTTTCTTCAATAAGAGATTTACCCATAAGGTGAACTTTGCGAATAAATTCAAACTGAAATTTAAAGTTGCTGTAATTTTCAACTTCCATATCTTTCATGAAAACAGCCACTGAATCGGTTGCCAGAAACACTATAAACGGAATAGTATCGATACATGCAGGTACCTGCCAGTTTTCGAAATCAAACGAACTCCCGGGTTTGAAGTACAACGAAAACTGCCCGCCTTCGGGGCCAAGCCAGAAACGTTCTTCACCACCAACCGGATTAAATTGGGGTAAAACCTCACCCGATTCAATCAATTCATGATTTATCCAGCCGTAGCTTCTGCCTGCGTAACCATCAGAAGAACTCGTCATTGCCCGGCCCTGGTATTTCATGGAAAGAAGCAGTCTCGAATCTCCGTTTTTCAACTGCACGGAATTTGAAAATCCCTTCAACAAATTCACATCATAGCCGTAGGTTCCCTTTTCATACATATACAGTGAATCTTCCTCTGATACAATTCTGATCACCTCTATCTGGCGTTCAGAATTTTTCTTTTTGAATGGATTACAACTCCAAACAGCGACCAGCAATACTGCAACAACAAAATACCTCATCTAACTGTAATTTAAGCTTAAATTTCAGTTGCCAAAAATAACGGTATTTTTCAGAATGTAAAGAGGCTGTCCAAAAAGTCTTTAATCAACTATTTGTATAAAGGACCAAAATTCCGGCAGGCGCGGTAATCCGCTCCTTCTTTGTCTTCACCAAAAGCGTTCCATGCGCTGGGTCTGAAAATTTTGTCCTCATCCACATTGTGCATACACACCGGAATGCGCAGAATGGAAGCCAGGGTAATCAGATCGGCGCCAATATGTCCGTAGCTGATAGCACCATGATTGGCACCCCAGTTGGCCATAACCGAATAGACATCTTTAAATGCACCTTTGCCAGTCAAACGCGGCACAAACCACGTGGTTGGCCAGGTAGGATCGGTGCGTTCATCCAGCACGTGGTGAACAGCATCGTCAATATCTGCAGTATAGCCTTCGGCAATCTGCATGACCGGCCCCTGCCCTTTCACCAGGTTAATTCGCGACATGGTTACCGGCATTTGCCCTGCAGTTTTAAACTGGCTGGAATAACCACCACCTCTGAAATAGCCTTTGTTGCCCGGGCAGAACCGGGTGTTTTCCAGACAACGTTTTACGTCGTCTTCGTTGATATCCCAATATGGTTTCATTACCGAATTTCCATCAGCATCAAGCTGCTGACCGGTGGCATCGAGGGTAGTTGCACCCGAATTGATAAGGTGAATAATACCGTCTTTTGCAACGCCGGCGAGTTCTTTCCCGGTTACGCGTTTAACTGCTTCCGGACTCCAGTAAGTTCGAACATCAGAAAATATCTGTGCGGTATTGGTAAGCAGATGGCCAAACAGCATGGGCACTGCGTTCAGACTGTCGTTTTCGGTAGCAAATACAAATGCTTCGCGAATTCCGTTCCAATCGAAAGAAGTGTTCAAAAATACTTCAGAAAAATCGCCGTTCGGATAATAATCGGTCCACTGGCGTTGTCCCTGAAAACCACCAGCAATGGCATTTCTGCCGTGCGATTCTTCACCAAATCCCGCTTCTTTCAACTTCGGATTTCCGATCATCAGGTCGCGGAAAATCAGGGTCATTTTCACCACAGTTTCCCATTCCCAGTCTTTGCGAGCCCGGTCACTTTGCAGTTCAGGCGCGTTCCGGTCTTCCCCCTCAATACAGTTTTCTCGGGTCCAGGCCAGTGCTTTTTCAAATTCTTCTTTGTCATAAATGCCTTCATCGAGACGGCGTTTCACTTCACTCATATCCACAAACTCGGTACGCATTCCCAGGTAATCCTGAAAAAAGTCGGGATTCACCATGGAACCGGCAATTCCCATAGATGTATAACCCAGCGAAAGATAGGATTTGCCTTTCATTTGAGCCACTGC
>CAZCPH010000396.1:0-3623 GCA_964500105.1 uncultured Mariniphaga sp.
CTTTTATGGTGGTTTCGGTTTCAATGGAAATAATTTCGAAGTTCAAAGACAGCGATGCTTCAGACTTTACTCCATTACAATTGTATTCCACCTCGTAATAATCGCCTTTGAATTCAGTTTCAACGATTTTTGCACCAGGACAAAGTTCTTTAACGATTGCCTCAGCCTTCTTGTTGTTATCACTTTGGGCACACGAAACAATTGAGATAAAAGTGGCAGTTAGCAGCGCTATTGTTCTCATCATTCAAATATAAACCTGGTTAATTTGTGCCGGTATTTTCCTGCACTGGAGGTTGCACAAATTCAATTTTCTTTTCTACCTCAATTTCAGTTCCTTCCAGCAAATCATAGTCCACTTCGCCAGTAATTATTAATTCAGTTTTTTCATTGAATGGTGCATCCGGCATGTATTTTTTATCAATTTCAATTCTTATTTTTCCGGTTGCATCCTGAAACCAAAAGTCCTCTTCTTTGATTTGTTCAATCACAAAACCTTTCAGTTTTACCATGGTATCTTTTCGGTCGAGCTTCTGGGCATTGTCCAGCACTTCTTTTATGGTGTGGAATTTAATTTCTGCACCGGGACCAGTGTATTGTGCGCTGGCATTTCCATACAGGGCTGCAAAAAAAACAGCCAGTAAAATCGTTTTCATGCTTTCTAAATTTTTCATTGTTTTCATTTTTTAAATTCAGAAGCAAAAATAAAAAGCAATTCTGGAGAGATTTTGGAGATTTAGCTCTGCCGAAACAAAATTGTAATTTTGTGTGTAGTTTGGTGAATTTCGTAGTGGAGATTAAAGTGATATAAATCGCAAATCTCCCTGACTATGGCCAACCCAATACCGCTGTTTCCGTTTTTCCCTTTGGTAAATCGCTGTAAAAGTGACTCAGGTTTTCCTGTAAAAAGCTCGCCTCTATTTTCAATTTCCAGCATTTCTTCCTCGAGTTTAATATTGATAAAACCTTTTTGGACATTGTGCTTCACAGCATTTTTAACAAGGTTGTTCAGGAGCACCTCGGCTAAACCTTTGTCCATCACAGCCCAACACGGTACGGTTTGCACCATGAGTTTGATTTCTCTAATATCTATGGTTTCAGAAAAAAGCTCAAGTACACTGTTCAGGGTGTCCTCAATGTTCAGTTTTATGTTGTCGGTAAATTCACGGTTGTTTATTTTACTGAGTAACAGCAGCGATTTCTGGACCTGGGAAAGTTGGGTGGCTGCCGAGTATATTTTTCGAACCTGTTCCAATTGCTCTGTGTTTTTAAACCCACTGCCAAGTAATTCTCCTGCATTCGCTTTAATTACGGCCAGATGGGTTTGCAGTTCGTGCGATGCATTTTCATTGAATTCTTTGTTGTGCCGGTAGTCGCTTGTCACTTTTTGCAGCAGCGAATTCAGGGTTGAATTCAGGGCATTAAACTCATCAATTTTGGTGGACGGAAATTCAGGGACTGGTTCGCTGATTTTAAACTGTGTAATTTTTTTCAGCGTATTGTAAAACGGCGCCCAGATTTTTCCGGCAACTCTGTTCACTGACAACAGGGCAAACAAAAAAATAAGCAGGGCAAGGCCCGCTGTGATGAGCAATGCACCCTGAGCAATGTCGTCGCGTCCCAGCATCAGATGTTGAAGCACCAGCGTAAAATCACGTCCGTTATGATCTATGGAAAACCACAACTGGCGATAGGGAACCATTTCATTGTCAGCAGGTTCCAGAATCAATGTATCTTTAAAAACTGGCGCTTCAAGTTTTTCATCTTCAATTACCAGTACCAGGTTGTGGAAATCGGGCAGGTCGTTATGCTCCTGATGATACTGAACCAGGCGTTCCATTTCGTAGGTCAGGAATTCGTCAATTTCCTCATAGGCAACATATTTAATGATGAAAAACGAAAAGATGATTCCAATTAAAAGTATTGGAATCATCCAAAGCAGCGTGTGCAAATATGTGCGTTTTATCAGTTTCATTTTGCTATTCCGTTTCAAGTTTGTAACCTACTCCATAAACAGCTTTTATGGGATCTTTAACGCCTGCCGTTGTTAGTTTTTTTCTGAGGTTTTTGATGTGAGAATAGATAAAATCAAACGAATCGGCCAAATCCATATTATCACCCCAAATATGTTCGGCAATACTTTCGCGGGTTAAAACACGGTTTGGGTTCGAAAAGAAAAACAGCAAAATGTCGTATTCACTTTTGGTTAGTTCAATTGGCTGGTTTGTTGCAAACACCTTTCGGCTGGTCGTGTTCACAGAAATATCACCAAAAGTGATGATATCTGTTCCCGAAAAGTTTCTTCGCCGGAGCAGCGCTTTCACCCGTGCCACCAGTTCAGCCATATCAAAAGGTTTGGTAATGTAGTCGTCGGCACCAAGTTCAAATCCTTCAATTTTGTTATCCAGCGAATTGCGTGCAGAAATGACAATTATTCCTGTTGAAGGGTTTTGGTTTTTCGTTTCGCGAATTAGATTTAGACCTGAACCGTCGGGCAGATTAATATCAACAATCAGAACATCGTAGCGGTAGAGGAAAATTTTTTCGTGTGCTGTGCCAAAATCAATTGCTGTTTCGCAAAGGAATTTTTCCGATTTCAGGGTTTCGGTAATTGCTTCCAAAAGTTTCAGGTTGTCTTCAACAATCAACAGCTTCATTACAGAATTTTTTTCAATGTTAACAAGAAATTCTGGATAAATTCTGGAGATTCCGCTACATTTGAGGAAACATATTTAATGACATGAAAGATTTAAAACGATACTATAACATTCCGGCCGAACCGAAAGATGTGTATAACGCACTGACCAACAAAAATATGCTGGAAATATGGACAGGCGAAGATGCGGTAATGGAACCGGAACCAAACACCGAGTTTTCTCTGTGGGGAGGAAGCATTACCGGTTTGAATCTGGAGTTTGAAGAAAACCGGAAGATTTTGCAGCAGTGGTTTTTTGGCGAACAGGACGAACCTTCCATTGTAACCATTTTTTTGCATCCCGATAAAAAAGGAACCAGCGTGGAACTGCGCCACACCAACATTCCCGATGAGGCTTTCCATAACATTTCGGATGGCTGGGACGAGGATTATTTTGGAGCGTTGCGGGAGTTATTTATCTGAAATCGCAACAGAAAATCGTTATAATCCCTGAAGTTTTTCGGTAAAATAATTGCATTAAATCATTGGATGATTGAATTTTATGTTTTAACTTGCCAGGCAGGAATTCAATTGTCAAAAAACCAAAAAAAATGAAACATCGCCTGAACCTTTTGCTGTTGGTTTGTTGGCTCCCGCTGTCTGCTTTTTCTGCCCGGATTATTTCACCATTTGAAATTGCAAGGTGGTATCTCGATGCCGACCTGGTATTCGTTTGTACCGTTCAAAAAACTGACACCATTTTTATCAGCCGGTTTGATTCTCTTAAAGCTGATGGTTATCGAATTCAGTATGACAGAGTGATAGAAAAGTATCATATTGTAATTGATTCAATTCTAAAATCTTCAACAGATGCAGAACTTCCTGATACGGTTTTTTCGCAGGAATTCACTATTAATTCAAGGGAAATCAAAATCGTTGAACGCATATTTGAAGGAATGGATGAAAACGGGGACTCGGTTTTTTCTTATCT
>CAZCPH010000397.1:0-3622 GCA_964500105.1 uncultured Mariniphaga sp.
TCAGGGTTTTTGACATCTGTTTTGAATTCTGCCACAAATTAAACGCAAAAAAAAGACTGCCCAAAAAAATGAACAGTCTCAATAATTTTAATTTACCGAATTGAAAGGTTAATAATCTTCCATTTCGCCGTAAAGTTCTGCGTAATCTTCCAGAATGCCAAAATCCATCAAAACCTCTTCTTCCTGAAGTTTGGTTGAATCCTGTACAGGAGGGTGGTCACCCAGAACCTGTACGGGGGCTTCACCCTGTTTCAGAGTGACAAATGGTTCTTTGAGATTTTTTTCCATAACAATACCAGTTAGTTCTATAAATAATGATCTGTCGTTAATAAAATCAAAAGTGTAAATAAACAGTTGCGGTTTTGATTGAATTAAGTCAGCTAATTTTGTTTTTTGCATAATGTAGTAGATGCCTCCGTTCAGTCCCAGGTCAAGCAGCGAAACCTCTTTTTGCTTTCTGCCGTTTTGGTCGGGAATAAAAAAGGAAGCAAGTTGGTGCGATTCAAAACCAACGTTATGCTGAATGTGTGTGTGCAGTTCGAAAAAGGAGTGTTCACTGTCGGCTTCCATTTTTAGATGGAAGTTTTTAGATTCCGGCGAAGTAATTTCAAATTGATAAATCATAACTTTGAACGTAATTCGGAATCAAAGTTAAGAACCTTTTAATTCAAAAAACAAAATGAAAAATTGGTTTGTCTTCGAAAAAATTGATAAAACGACCTGTTTTGTGCTTGTGAAAAACACAGATGAATCCATCAAAAAACTGATTTATAACATGTTTTAATTTGCTTTTTGAAACCATTTCCGGATTTGAACAGGAAAATTACTGCCTTTTAAAAAATGTTAAAAAAAATTAAGCAAGGGAAATTATCGAACAATTCCGTCATCTGTTCGTCGAATTTTCCCGGTTTTTAGAAATGAGGGCGGTGTAATGTTTGCTAACTTTACCTCACTAATAAGAGTGATTTCGGATCTTTTATTTTAACTTTCTGAAAAAAAGACAGGCTATGCATAAAGCGACCTTATTCGCTGAAAATATGAGAATTGCGCTCCGATCGGTTCGGACAAATTTGTTGCGGACCGTGCTCACTGTTTTAATTATTGCGGTTGGTATAACGGCTTTAATCGGAATATTAACAGCCATCGATTCCATAAAAAACTCTATTACCAAAGAATTTACTTTTATGGGGGCCAATACGTTTACGCTTACCAGCCGGGGAATGCGTGTTCAGGTTGGCAACCAGCAGTACCGTTCAAAAAATTATTCTTATGTTTCTTATTATCAGGCGAAAGCATTTAAAGAGCAATTTGAGTTCCCAGCTGTTACTGCCATTTCGGTAAATGCTTCGGGGAATGCTACGGTAAAATACGGTTCGGTAAAAACCAATCCAAACGTCAATGTCAGGGGCATTGATGAGGATTACCTGCAAACTGCCGGTTTTGAAATTGAAAAGGGGAGGAGTTTTAACGATGCGGAAATTGCCAACGGGCGCCCGGTGGTTTTGCTGGGTAATGATTTGGTTACCCGGCTTTTTAAAAAAGAGGAAGATCCGTTGCAGAAAGTGGTGAGTATTGGCAGTGGAAAATACAAAGTTATTGGTACGCTGAAAAGCAAGGGAAGCGGTATGGGCATCAGCAACGATTTGGTTTGCTTTATTCCATACACCAACACCCGGAACTATTTTTCGCGTCCAAACATGAATTTTACTGTTCAGGTGATGGTTCCCCGGGCCGAAATGCTTGATGTTGCTGTTGGTCAGGCCGAGGCGGTGTTCAGAAGTGTTCGTGGTCTTGATCCGCTGGATGAGACGGATTTTAATATTGAGAAAAGCGACAATCTGGTGAATATTTTGCTCGATAATATCAAGAATATTACACTGGTAGCTACAATAATCGGTTTGATTACACTTTTCGGCGCAGCGGTGGGTTTAATGAACATTATGCTGGTTTCTGTAACCGAACGTACCCGCGAAATTGGCGTCAGAAAAGCCATTGGTGCAACCGGTGCCGTGGTGCGTCAGCAGTTTTTAATCGAAGCCGTAATTATCGGACAGATCGGAGGAATTCTGGGTATTGTAATCGGAATTTTGGTGGGGAATATGGTTTCGGTCATCATCGGTTCTTCTTTTATCATTCCCTGGGTTTGGATTATTGTGGGTGTGGTGCTTTGTTTTCTTGTTGGAATTATTTCAGGATATTACCCTGCACAGAAAGCAGCCCGTCTCGATCCTATTGAATCGCTAAGGTACGAATAAAAAAAGGCCACCTTAGGCAGCCTTTTCTATACCATTATATAATAGCAACTTTATTTTACTGAATCCATGTATTCAACGAGTTCAACAACTTTCAGTGAGTAACCCCACTCGTTGTCGTACCACGAAACCACTTTTACAAAGTTGTCGTTCAGACCGATTCCGGCACCTGCGTCGAATACTGAGGTGCAGCTTTCGCCGAGGAAATCGTTGGAAACCACTGCATCTTCGGTGTATCCCAAAACGCCTTTCAGTTCGCCTTCAGAAGCTTCTTTCATTGCAGCACAAATGGCTTCGTACGATGCACCTTTTTCCAGACGTACGGTCAGGTCAACCACAGAAACGTTCGGAGTGGGAACGCGGAAAGCCATACCGGTCAGTTTGCCGTTCAGGCTTGGAATAACTTTACCCACTGCTTTGGCAGCTCCGGTTGACGAAGGAATGATGTTTTGTCCTGCGCCACGTCCGCCACGCCAGTCTTTCATCGACGGTCCGTCAACGGTTTTCTGGGTTGCTGTGGTAGCGTGAACGGTGGTCATCAAACCTTCAAGAATACCAAATTTGTCGTGCAATACCTTGGCAACCGGTGCCAGGCAGTTGGTAGTACACGATGCGTTTGATACAAAAGTCATGTCGTTGGTGTAGCTTTTCTGGTTAACACCCATTACAAACATCGGGGTATCGTCTTTCGACGGAGCCGACATAATCACTTTTTTGGCACCGGCATCAATGTGGCCCTGTGCTTTCTCCTTGGTCAGGAAAATACCGGTGGATTCCACCACGTATTCTGCACCCACTTCGCCCCATTTCAAATCTGCGGGATTTCTTTCCGAAGTCACCCTGATTTTTTTGCCGTTTACAACCAGCATACCGTTTTCAACAGAAACATCACCATTAAAACGACCGTGAGTTGAATCGTATTTCAGCATGTAGGCAATGTAGTCCACATCAAGCAGGTCGTTAATACCAACCACTTCAACATTATCCTTCGCAGCGGCAGCACGGAAAACCAACCGTCCGATGCGGCCAAAACCATTAATTCCTATTTTAATTTTTGACATAGTAGTGTAAGTTTTTAATTTATTATTATGAACTGCTTATTTTTTACCATTCAGGAAATGAATCAAGTTTAATTCCTGAATCAGAAACATATACAAATTAAGTATTAAATTTTCAGAGTGTCAAATCTAATGCGTAAAAACAGAAACCGGGCTTCCAACTTTAATGTTAATTTAAAGCTATAGTTGTCATTATTCTAATGCCGGAATTCAGATCTCAATTTTTACAGTTTTTTCATCAAAGTGATTTTTGTCCTCTTGTGGCGTTAGTGCCACAGGGGGACGAGACCAGATTTATCTGGCCGGAGGGGG
>CAZCPH010000398.1:0-3604 GCA_964500105.1 uncultured Mariniphaga sp.
TTAAAATAAAGGTAGTCATTTTCGTATCCCAGTTCTTTGGCCATTTGACCCAACGCCCAGTCGTCGTAACTATGAGCAAGCGTAACGGCCACGCTCTGTCGTTTTTCAAAATCGTGTACTTCAGGCACCGTTTCCTGTTCGCCGATTTCCAATGCGGGAAAAAAACCGTGTTCGCGATAAAATTCATCGAGTACGGTTTTGGGGCCATTTCGCCAGGGTAGCATGGTGGCATCGGTGGCATTTTTTTTCATGCCTTCGTAAGCCTTTTCCACATCGAAATTGCGGATGTTTTTTCGCCAGGCATCCAGAAAAACAATGGTGGAGTGAAATCCGTGCATGGCCGGGTTGTCTTTAAAAAGCAGCGGAAACTGCGGCATCCAGCCACCCTGCTCATACATCTTTACATACGAATCAAGCATATCGGCCTGTTTTTTTGTGTCGATTATCATCCGCAGCGGGTGATGCGTGAGGTAGGAGTCCCACACCCAGTCGTCCACATAAAAATCGCGGTCCGATTCATGAACTTTGTGGTCGTATGCACTGTAATACCGTCCATCTTCGCTGATGTTTATCATTCGTTCGTAAATGCGGTAAAGCGATGTGTAAAAGGTGCGTTTTTGTGCTTCCGTTCCACCTTTTACCTCAACGCGGCCAAGCGCTTCTTCCCAGATATTCTTTGCCCGGTTTTTCATTTCGTCGAAATCCCATTCCGGAATTTCATTTTCCAGGTTGCGTTTTGCCTGTTCCAAATCAATAAAAGAAATGCCGTATTTAAATTCAACCGGCCCCGTACTGGTAAAATCAGCCCACAGTATTGGCTTCTGGTTGTTTTCTTCCAAACTGAATTGGGCATTCTGATTGAACTCGCCGTAAACAAAGGCTTTCATTCCCTCGAACTCTTCTATTCCTGTAAGGATGTTTCCAGAAACAATGTTCCACGTTCCTTCATGAACGAGGTTGAATTTCAGTTTTTGATTGTTTTCTTCAGGAAAGGTGAATGTAAAAAAGCCGGTTTTGTTTCCGGGAACAAATTCGGTGGTTATGTCGTCGTCATTCAGGTAGGTAGAGTAGTAGTAGGGTTTTGTTACTTCCAAATCGTGGTCGTAGGTTTGCCGGTTTTTCCAGGTTCCGGCGTTTGGATTTCCGGTGCCGGGAAGCACGCCAAACAGCGGTGGCTGCCGGTGCGACGAAATCGTCAGCGGAAAAAAATCTATCTGGTCGTCGAGGTAATCAGCTCTCACGGGATGCATCCGAATCATCTGATTGGGCAACTGGGCTGTTGGACGGGTAGGTTGCAGCAAATGCCCCACATTGCCGATGGTTGGATCTACATAATCCACAAGGGAAACAGGTTTTTCGGTTGGCTGACAGGCTGGAACCAGTGCGCAAATGGAAAAAACCAAAATGATGTTTAAAATTGATTGTTTCATTTTTGTTGATTTAGAATTGGCATTTGTACAAAAAAATTGGATTTGACTGAAATGCACTACTTTTTTATTGGTTTGTTTACATTGAATTTTGATGCTTTAGATAAAACACAGTGCTGAATTTCTTATTTTTTGGTCAATAATGTTTATTACCTGTTTAATTCAGATTTCTGCCCGAAGGTCAAGATTTCATAAAAACTAACCAACAAACCCGAAGTATTTTCCATAAATCTGCTGTTCTTTTGAATGAAAATGATGAAAAATTGATTTTTCATAACGGTTTTTCATGATTTGTTTCAAAAGTTTAATTTTGTTCAAAATCAATGAACTAAAATATGAAAAAAACTTCGCTGGGAGATATTGCAATGCGGCTGGGTGTTTCGAAAACGCTGGTTTCGCTTGTTTTGAACGGGAAGGGCAGGGAACACCGCATCAGCGAAGAGGTGTGCAAAAAGGTGCTTGCAGTGGCAAAAGAGTTGAATTACCAGCCCAATCAGATTGCCAAAGGGCTGCGTACGGGAAAAACAAACACCATCGGACTGATTATCGCCGATATTGCCAATCCGTTTTTTGGTAAACTGGGCCGCGAAATTGAAAAGGAAGCCGCTAAACATGGCTACCGGGTGATGTTTTGCAGCTCCGACGAAAATGCAGAAAATTTCAGGTTGCAACTGGAAATGCTTCAGCAGGGACAAGTGGACGGGCTGATAATTTCGCCTCCGGCCGGCAGCGAGCAGCAGATTAAAATGCTCGACAGAAGCAAAATTCCCTACGTGCTCATCGACCGCTATTTTCCTGAAATTGATTCCAATGCCATTGTCATCGATAATTTTCAGGCAGCTTACGATGCCACAAAACACTTAATTGATCAGGGATATCAGAACATTGCATGCATTACCGTCAATAATACACTAAACAATATGCATCAGCGTCTCGAGGGCTACAAAAAGGCGTTGCTGGATGCACAAAAGAATCCTGATGAGCGACTCATAAAAATTATGCCGTTTTCGCACGAAAAAGATGACTTTGAAACAGCCATAAAACAACTTACATTGTCTGAAGAAATAAAAGCAGATGCCATTTTTTTTACTACAAGTAAAGTGGGCATAATGGGTATGGAGAGCATTCATACATTGAGTTTAACTGTTCCGGATGATGTGGCTGTGGTGAGTTTTGACGACCCCGATGCCTATCGTATCAGTAATCCGCCGGTAACGGCAGTGGCGCAGCCGTTAAAAGAAATCGGAAGTCAGGCGGTAAAGGTTTTGTTGGAATGGATGGATGGCAAAAGAAAGAAATGGGATGCAGAGAAAATTGTGCTCAATGCAGAATTAAAAATCAGAAAATCAAGTGTGCGCATATTTTTTTCATAAATTGCTAAAACGATTTAACACAAAAGAAAAATTGTAGAATGAACGACAACAAAAAGGAATATTATTTAGGAATTGACATTGGCGGCACCAAATGCGCCGTGGTGGTGGGCGACAACAAATTTAACATTCACCGGAAAATTCAGTTTGAAACGCGCACCAGTAAACGCGGTTATACTGAAATTTTAGATGAATTTTTTACACATATCGAGAATATTTTTAAAGATTTCCCGCTGGAAAACCTGAAACGAATCGGAATCAGTTGTGGTGGGCCGCTCGATTCGCGGAAAGGTATGATTTATTCGCCGCCCAATTTGCCCGGATGGGATAATGTGCCCATTGTAAAAATCTTCAACGAAAAATATGGTGTGCCGGCAGCCATCCAGAATGATGCAAATGCCTGTGCGCTGGCCGAATGGCTGATGGGTGCAGGAAAAGGAACCCGCAACATGGTTTTCCTCACGTTTGGGACAGGGATGGGTGCCGGACTGATTCTGAACGGACAATTGTATGCCGGAACCAACGATTTGGGCGGTGAGGTGGGACACATCCGGCTGGCCGAAACGGGCCCGGTAGGATTTGGAAAACCCGGTTCTTTTGAAGGTTTTTGCAGCGGCGGTGGAATTGCCCAACTGGCAGGAAAAGTGGTTTCTGAAAAACTGAAAAACGGTGAAACCGTGGCTTTTTGTCCTGAACTAAAAGATGCTGAAAAAATTACCGCCAGAGATGTGGCGCTGGCTGCCCGTGACGGCGACCCGACAGCTTCTGAAATCATTCGGATTTCAGGGGAATACCTGGGGCGCGGAC
>CAZCPH010000399.1:0-3597 GCA_964500105.1 uncultured Mariniphaga sp.
TGGAATCGGTTTTGCAACCGGACGCAAGCGTTTTCAGAGCGTCCTTAAAACTCATGTATATAACTGGCGCGAAAGCGGAATTGTTGAGAAAGAATTTACCAGCCTGAATCTCTTTGTAGCCTATGACCTAAAATACGCCAACACCAAAATTGCAATATTCACAAGTATGAAAAAGGCAGGAGCCACCGGATAACCGGGCAGTTTCAATTTACTTTGCCCTGTCATTCTTAGTTTGAAAACTCCAAGCACTGCCAGGATGGGGAAAATTCCCAACGAAAATCCCATGTAAGCCAGTATCTGTTCGAATGTTCCGGAAAGAACCAAAACAATGGCAATGGCACTTTGCAGGAAAAGAGCGTTTTGCGGAACCTTAAACCGTGGATGTACCGCCGAAACCCATTTAAAAAAATAGCCGTCGCGGGCCATGGAATAATACACGCGCGGCCCCAGAATGATAAATGCACTAAGCGAAGAAAAAAGGGCAAACGATATGAGCAGTGAAATAATGGTTCCGGCAAAATCGCCAAAAGCCAGACCGGCTGCAACGCCACCAATTTCAGGCTCTCCGGCCATTTGTTCGGGCGGAATGGCATACACAAAAAACAGATTGAGCAACAAATACAAAAAAGTAACAATCCCGGTGGAAATAAGCAGTGAACGGGGAATCACTTTCAGCGGATTTTTGATTTCAGACCCGATGTAGGTGGCCGAATTCCAGCCGCTGTAGGCGAACATGATAAACATGAGCGAAAGCCCCATGGATTTCCACCCCGAAAAGTCGAAGTTCAATGCATTTCCCCCGGCGGGTTTCAGGTGCTGAAAATCACCTTTTCCAAAAGCAAAACCGGCAATGACAAGGCCGGCAACCAATACTACTTTCAACAGGGTAAGTCCGTTTTGAACCTTTGCTCCCAGCACAACGCCCCGGGCGTGAAGCAGTGAAAACGTAAGAATAACCAGAATTGCAAGCAACCTGCTGAACATATCAGGACTCATAATCCGGTCGAACAGAAACCAAGACTGAAAATCGGGAAAAGCCCAGATGAAATATTTGCTGAAACCAATGGCAGAAGCTGCAATCGGAGCCGAAAAACCGACGATGAGCGAAAGCCAGCCGCTCAGAAACCCCAGCATGGGGTGAAAAAGCCTGGAAATGAACGTGTATTCACCGCCGGCTTCGGGAAATGCAGCGCCCAGTTCGCCAAAGGCCAGTGCTCCGCAAAGCGCTATGATTCCTCCAAGCAGCCATAAAGACAGCATTAAAACAGGGTTTCCAAGGTAATCCATAAGGTAACCGGTTGTGGTAAAAATACCAGCGCCAATAATATTGGCCACCACAATATTGGTTACCGGGAACAACCCCAGTTTCCGCTCCAGATGGTTATCCGGCTGATTCAATTCCCTGCGGATTTTTCAGCCTTTTTTATGCTGATGGAAATGCCTGACCTGCTGCTGCGGGCAAAAGTGGTTTCGTAGTTATCCAGACTTTCAACATGTTCAAGAAACTCACGTATGCCCGATGACCGCATGGCTGTGTTATGGGCAGTGAAAACACCCCCCACTTCCAGCTTCGGGTCCATGGCAATGAAATAGTTTTTATACCAGTGTTTATCGGCATCGCTAAAAACAAAATCGTACTTCCCCGGCAGTTCAGGTACCAGTTCGTGCGCATCGGCCAGCCGTGCATCAATAAACTTGTCCACACCGGCCTTTTTAAAGTTTGCCTTAGCCTGCACATAGCGTTCCTTGTCAATTTCAATGGTAACCAGTTTACCGCCTGTTTTGCTCAGCGCCCAGGCAATCCAGATGGCCGAATGCCCCGTAGATGTGCCTATTTCCACAGCACGGGTATATCCGTTTTCAACAATCAGGTCGTAAAGAATTTTTCCATCGGAAAGGGGCACATTCATATCACGCCAATTGCTTGAATTTTCTTCAAGAAACGCTTTTACTTTCTTATCGAGACTGTTCTCCACTTTCGGAAACTGGGCTTGTGTAGAGGAACAACCGAAAAACAAAACAGCTATTGCAAGGTATTTCAGTTTCATAGGACTTTCATTTTTGAACGTCCTAAAGATAAAAAAAATGAATTAACTCCCCTGAATTTTCAATTGTTCTTCTTCATTTTCTGATTCTGCCAGGAAGGTTTTGGTTTGCCTGTATTCGAAAAACCTGTTCAGAAACTCGGGGATACTTTGCGAAGCCACACTGTTGGGTGAATTGGTCAGGTAAACGATGCCGATATCTTCTTGCTGGCAGAGTGCAATTTCTGCTTTGTAGCCATGTACATAACCGCCATGGTAAGCAACATTTCGATTTTTGTAATCCACAAGTCGCCAGCCAATTCCATAATTTTTCCTGCCTACGTTGTCCCAGTATTTGAAGTAACCGCGACTTAATGGCGACACAACCTGAGGCTGAAAAATGGTTTGCTGAATCTCTTCGTGCAGCAGCGGATTGTTTTTATCCAAAAGTCCCTGGAGAAACCGGGCCATGTCTGTAATGCTGGCATTTACACCGGCTGCCGGAACAGTTGTGTAGTAACGGTCGTTTAAAGGCAACGATTTCTGCGAACTGTTTCCCCAGTGTGGCCAGGCTTTGTTTGGATTGTCTCTGAAGCTTTCAAAATCGGTTGATGCATTGTGCATCCCCAGCGGTTCAAAAAGCTTTTCTTTAACCAGTCGGCTGTAGTTTTTCGAAGTTTTCACGGCGAGAATGGTATCCACCAGGCTGAACATAACATTCTGGTAGCCATAAATCTTCCCCGGCGCTGCCGACACCGCTGCAGTTCTCAACCGCCTGTAAATAGCTGGAAAAGGCACATACCCTTCCACTAAATCGTCATATGCATGCGGAACCAAACCCGAAGTGTGACTCAACAGATTTCTGACGGTTAAATTATTTGTGCTTTCAGCCGTTTTTAAATGAAACCCGGGAAGGCAGTCTTTCACACATTCGTCAAAATCAATAATTTTTTCCTGCGCCAGAATACCTGACAAAACGCCGGTAACAGGTTTTGAAACCGACGCCAGTCTGAAAACCGTATTTTCATCAACAGGCTCGGGTGAACCGGCTTTTCTGCTGCCATAACACCGCATAAAGGCAACCTGATTTTTATACACAATGGCCACGGCAGCACCAACAGTTGACGAATTTACAATTTCGCTATCCAGCCACTTCTCGTAATCATCGAAGATCTCCTGCATCTCGGTCAGCTCAATTTTTGTTTGTGCCGCTTCGCGTTCGGTATTATCAGACAAAAAATCGGGTGACGAGGAAATACGTTGGTTCGTGGTGGTAAGGAGTGCGAAAAATAAAAATGTCAGCAGTGCAAAAAATCTCTGTTTTTTCATGTTTTTTGTATTGTCAACCTTAATTGGTTTAACATGAAACTCACCATCATCACAATCAAATTCAATTCGAAATTTTTTCTAATGGTTCGTTTCATCCGGTTTGTCCTTCAAAATATTAAATACGCCGTTTGCTTTAATTCTGCCGAAAATAAAACAATCAGACAAAAATCCAAGAGCCGAAACAGATAAGTTTTAAAACCTTCGATGTTAATACGGCTTTTCCCGCTTGCATAAAATACGTTTG
>CAZCPH010000400.1:0-3593 GCA_964500105.1 uncultured Mariniphaga sp.
GATGATCGCGGGCTGAGGCCAGAAGTGATACATAATAACCCATTTTCTGGTACTGGTAGGAATTGCTCAGATTGAAAATCCGAACGTTTTTAAGCGATTGATATTCAGCTCCGGTGATGTATTTTCGCGACGAAACAACTTTTACCCCTTCAATCTGGAAATTCCAGTGCTTCGGATTTCGCACAATAATAATGTTCGAAATACTCTGTTTATCGATGTTTTTATCGATTTGAAGCACCATTCGCAGACCGTGTTCTCCTTCCATGTAATAATCGGGCAGGGTTTCGACGGGTTTAAATCCGGCACTTTTATAAAACTGAATCAACTGGTTGTCTGATTTTCGAACCTCCAGTGAAATGCGGTTTATTTTTTTCGACCTGGCCAGATTTACGGCAAATTCCAGTAACTGTTTGCCAATTCCCTGTCCCTGATATTCAGGCATTACGGCGATGGAGAAAATCCGCAGGGTTTTGGCATAAATATAAAAAGTAGCCGAGCCAACAGGCTTTTTTCCTTTTCCGTTTTGAATATCTGCGATGATTACTTTTTGCAGGGGGCTTGTTATGCTGTACCGGATAGCCCGGCGGGTACTCTGTTGAAATTTTGGGAAACAACTTGTTTCCAGTTCCTCTAGGAAGTCTAAATCGTTTGTTTCTGATTCTCTGATAATTGTCTTCATTTTTTGTGTTAAGAAAAACAGTTCAAATGTAAGGTATTTTTGGTTTGAATCTACATGAAAAAAAAAATGGCAACCCAATTTTTTAAATTTCGGATTGCCATTTTTTTTTCATTCAGAAATGACAGTCTATTCTCCGCCACCGCCAATATTTTTGCTTCGTTCAATCGACTGCAGGGCAAGATAATTGTCGCCAAATTTTTTGAGGTTGGCAATTTCATCGTCGTACTGGTCAAAATGGCGTTCTTCATCGTCAACCAGCGATTCGAACAGTTTTTTGGAAGCTGAATCGTTGTTTTGTGAACATTCGTTTGCCCACTTATTGTAATCTTCAGCGCTCGATTCTTCCATTTTAGTTGCCAGACTGAGCATCTCACGCACGTCGTGAATTTTTTCCACATCTTCTTTCGAAGCTTTCATTTCCACATCGCCACCAAGAAAAAGAATACGCTCAGCAAGCCGTTCAATGTGCATCATTTCTTCGATGGCTGTTTTTCTGAATAGGTTGGCAAGCAGGTCATATCCCTGGTCGTCGCAATGAAAATGGAAATACATGTATTGGTGAACTGCAGTAAGTTCGTCGGCAACTGCCGCGTTTAGTAATTCAATGCTTTTTTCTTTCATTTTTTGCTGATTTTTAGTTTATAAGTGAAAATAAGAAAAATATCACCCACAGAAAAATTATGTGTGAACTTTTCTTTTAAACTTAATTTTCAGGCAATTTTATGCTGCTATTTCAGCCTGAATACAAATTCTTTCCGCTCTTTTCGGGTATTGTGTTGCTTAAATCTTTTTTCGTCGTCTTCAGAAAATTGAGTTTCATCTGCCGGAAAACCAACAGCAATCATGGTAACAGGCTCAAAATTTTCGGTGTCGAGCTGCAACATTTCAGCAGCTTTTTCTTCATCAAAACCGCCCATCTGGTGCGCCTGCAAACCCATTTCCGCTGCCTGAATGGCAATGGAAACGTTGGCTGCACCTGTGTCATGCAGGGCTTTTCCGTTTGGGCGATGCTGAAAATCGTAGTGTTTTTTCATTGCTGAAACCATTAAAACCTGTGCACTTTTTGCCCACTTTCTGTTTCCTTCATCCAGACAGTTGAAAAACTGCATAAAAGCCTTTTCGTCTTCCTTTTTCGCATAAAAATAACGCCAGGGTTGTTCGTTTCGTGCTGACGGCGCCCAGCGTGCCGCTTCAAACAGAAGCGATATCATATCATCCGTCACAGCACGGCCTGAAAATTTTCTTGGGCTCCAGCGTTTTTTTATGGCTTGGTTTAATTTTATATTTTCTGAATTATTTGTCATGTATTAATTCTTTATCCAGCTCAAAATTTTCTCATCGTCAGGTTTTACTTTGGGTTCAACCATGTCAACCAGTTTGCCGTTTTCGTCAATCAGGTATTTCTGAAAATTCCAGCCAATTTCTGAATCCATTACACCGTTTTCCGCTTTGGATGTGAGCCATTTGTACAAGGGATGTATGTCTTTTCCCTTAACCGATATTTTTGACATCATGGGGAAAGTTACGCCGTAATTTTTTTGGCAGAACGTTGCAATTTCCTCATTGGTCCCGGGTTCCTGCTTCATGAAATTGTTTGCCGGAAAACCAATGATAATAAAATCATCTCCGCCATAAGTTTCATAAACCTTTTGCAGTTGCTCGTATTGTGGCGTTAACCCGCATTTTGAGGCTGTGTTCACTACCAGAACTTTTTTTCCTTTCAGGCTTGAAAGTTCAAATTTGTTGCCTTCGATGTCTTCCACTGTAAAATCGTGAAACGATTTTTGCGCAGAGGTGATTCCGGTTAAAATTATCATGCTGAAAATCAAAATTAATTTGTTCATTTTTTTTACTTTTTAATTGTACAAAAAGAACAAATTCACGAACAGAAAGTTTTGCCGGAAGTTGTTTTCATTTTCTTCCTTTCCAATTGGCAATAGTTTTTCTCAATTGCTTTTTAAATCCGGAGTCGTTTTCATAAAAAACCTGATTGTCCACTTTTTGAATATCCTCTTCATTGGTAGTGTTGTAACGGATTGGTGGCATATTTTCTTTACAAAACAACCAGTTTTCCTGCACCAGGTTGGTTGTGGCACGATGAAACCGCAAAGGCGATTTGGCAATGTTGTAAATAAGGTTGTTGGCCACTACCACATCAGTTGTTCCTTCATCCAGAAACATGCCGTTGCTTTCGGCACGGCCAACATTCAGGTTCACATCGTGAATGTGGTTGTTCACAATTTTGCTGCCGGGTTGCAGCCCGAGCATATAAATACCGCCACCGTCACTCAGTTTTTGCATAATGTGGTGAATGTGGTTTCCGTCGATAACATTTTCGCGGCATGGTGTGGGCACGGGACTCCACATCCAGCCCACAGAAATTCCGGTATAGGGAAGATGGTAAATGCTGTTGTTCCGGATGGCGGTTTCGGCTGTTAGTCCGCACCAAATGCCCACTGCGCCATAAAACTGTTTACCGCAATCTGTTACCGTACAATTTTCAATGGTGTTTCCAAATGCCACCTGTTCCGGCTCCGATTGCCACCATTTTTCGCCGTTTACTTCCCGGTCCTGTCCTTCGCCAATCATAATTCCGTTTCCTGAAATATCGGTAAAATGTGAGTTTAAAATGGTGCAGTTCGTGCTGCCCGTTCCCAGCCAGATTCCGGAGCCGCCCAGGTTTTCAAAAATACAGTTTGAAAAGGTGCAGTTTTGAATCCATTCTCCCTTAACTGCTGCCGGTACAACTGCCCATCCGCCATATTCCGGGCGCGGATCGAAATGGCAGGCCTGCACACCGCAATAGCCCGATTCAGGAATTTGCCACGCAGAGTGCCGAAACGTAATACCTTCAAAATAAATGTTTTTCAGTGGATTGTTTGGTTAGATGATTATCTCAATAGAACAGGGAATA
>CAZCPH010000401.1:0-3591 GCA_964500105.1 uncultured Mariniphaga sp.
CGGCTTCTTTATTCTGAAGATGACTGAAAACTACCCTGCGCGAATGCGTGGTGTCGTCTTTTGCCTTGGTAATCAGAGGTTCTACATAAGTGCGCAATGCTTTCGCTTTGGCCACTGTTGTGGCAATGCGTTTGCTTTCGATAAGCGAGCTTGCCATATTTGCCAGCATAGCCTTCCGATGCGAACTTTGACGGCCTAAATGATTGAATTTCTTATTATGTCTCATTACCTATTACTCTTTGTCAAGTTTATACTTACTTATATCCATCCCAAAACTCAACCCCATGTTTTCAAGCAGGTCATCCAGTTCGGTGAGTGATTTTTTTCCGAAGTTTCTGAATTTAAGCAAATCGTTACGATTGTACGTAACCAGATCGCCCAGTGTATCTACATCTGCAGCTTTCAGGCAGTTTAATGCCCTTACCGAAAGATCGAGATCCACCAGTTTGGTCTTCAACAACTGACGCATGTGCAAAACTTCTTCATCAAATTCTTCATTTGCAAATTTTTCATCCGAGTCAATGGTAATTTTCTCATCGGAGAACAGCATCAAATGATAAATCAGAATTTTTGCAGCTTCTTTCAGTGCGTCTTTTGGTTGAATTGACCCATCGGTAGTAACTTCAATAATCAACTTCTCGTAGTCAGTTTTCTGTTCAACCCTGAAGTTTTCTACCGCATACTTAACCTTCTTAATAGGTGTGTAAATGGAATCAATCGCAATTAAACCAAATTCCGATTCCGACGGTTTATTTTCAGAAGCGGGCACATAGCCGCGACCTTTACCGATGTTAATTTCAAACTGAAGTTTTACGTCGGGCTCCATTCTGCAGATAACCAGATCGGGATTCAAAACCCTGAAACCAGTCATATACTTATTGATGTCGCCGGCGGTAAACTCTTCCTGGCCTGAAATAGAAACGGTTACCTTTTCGCTGTCGAAATCTTCGACTTCATTTTTAAACCGAATTTGCTTGAGATTAAGGATAATATCTGTAACATCTTCAATCACTCCCTTAATCGTAGAAAACTCATGGTCAACACCTTCTATTTTCACGCTGGTGATTGCATAACCCTCGAGCGATGATAACAAAATGCGGCGCAGGGCATTACCAATTGTAATACCATAACCGGGTTCCAACGGACGAAATTCGAATTTTCCGAATTTATCATCGGACTCAATCATTATCACCTTGTCGGGCTTTTGGAATGCTAATATTGCCATAATAACCTAAGTAAAATATTATTTTGAATACAACTCTACGATTAGTTGTTCTTTGATGTTTTCAGGTATTTCCTCACGTTCCGGAATATTCAGGAATTTTCCGACCATCTGGTCGCCATCCCATTCCAGCCATTCGTAGCGGGTGCTACGGCGCGAGTGCAATGAGTCTGTAATTTCTTCCATCGCTTTCGATCTTTCCCTTACACCAACAAGGTCTCCGGGTTTTACCTGATACGACGGAATGTTCACTACTTTTCCGTTCACAACAATATGTTTGTGTGTAACAAACTGACGGGCAGCATCCCGTGTTTTTGCAATACCCAGGCGGTAAACCACATTATCCAGCCTCGATTCGAGAAGCTGAAGCAACACTTCACCGGTAATTCCCTTTGAAGAGTTTGCTTTCTCGAAGATATTCCGGAACTGTTTTTCCAATACTCCGTAAGTATATTTCGCCTTTTGCTTTTCTTTTAACTGTTGTCCGTATTCTGACACTTTTCTCCTTCGGGCAGACATCCCATGCATTCCCGGAGGATAATTCTTGTGTTCAAAAACTTTATCGGGCCCAAAAATGGGTTCACCGAATTTACGCGCTATTTTAGATTTTGGTCCTCTGTATCTAGCCATTACCTTTTGCTTTAAAATTAAACACGTCGTCTTTTAGGTGGCCTGCAACCGTTATGCGGCAGCGGTGTAACATCAACAATCTCAGTTACCTGCAGCCCAACTGTGGCAAGCGCCCTGATAGCCGACTCACGGCCATTGCCCGGCCCTTTCACAAACACTTTTACTTTGCGCAAACCAAGGTCGTATGCGGTTTTTGCACACTCTTCAGATGCCACCTGTGCAGCATATGGAGTGTTCTTTTTAGAACCGCGAAAACCTTTCTTGCCTGCCGACGACCATGAAATTACTTCTCCGTTCATGTTGGTCAGCGTTACAATAATGTTATTGAAAGATGAGTGCACATGGGCCATTCCGTTGGCTTCCACAACAACCACTCTCTTTTTACTTGATCCTGTCTTTTTTGCCATAACTCAAAACCCTTATTTAGTGGCCATTTTTTTGTTCGCAACAGTTTTACGCTTTCCTTTACGGGTACGGGCGTTATTTTTTGTGCTTTGCCCGCGAACAGGCAAGCCAATACGATGACGGATTCCACGGTAGCAACCGATATCCATCAGCCGTTTAATATTCATCTGTACCTCTGAACGAAGTTCACCTTCTACCTTGAACTGGCTGTTGATTACGTTACGGATTGCTCCAAACTGATCATCATTCCAGTCCTGTACTTTTACTTCCGGGTCAACTCCGGCTTCTTTAAGGATAGTATTTGCCCTGCTGCGGCCAATGCCGTAAATATAGGTAAGGGCAATCTCACCTCTTTTATTATTCGGAATATCAACACCTACAATACGTGCCATATGAATTCAATTTTCAAATTAAATTTACCCCTGACGTTGTTTAAACTTCGGGTTCTTTTTATTAATTACGTATAAGCGCCCTTTTCTGCGAACGATTTTGCATTCGGCACTGCGCTTTTTTACTGAAGTTCGCGTTTTCATTATACAATGATTTAATTTTTATACCTGAATGTGATTCTGCCTTTTGTCAAATCATAAGGAGACATTTCAACTTTCACTTTATCTCCCGGTAATATTTTTATGTAGTGCATGCGCATTTTTCCTGAAATATGAGCCGTGATAACATGCCCGTTCTCCAGTTCAACGCGAAACATTGCGTTCGACAATGCTTCTATTATTGTTCCGTCTTGTTCAATCGAAGACTGTTTTGCCATAAAAATTAACCTGTTTTTAAAATTTACTGTTAAAATGTTTGCAACTCGTTATGCATCATTAAATTTTCTGCAAAGATAGCAGAAGCATTTTATTCTGCATAATTTCAACTGCTTCTCCTTAACAATGACTTAAAAAGACATTCATTGTTAAATTCCGCCTCCTGCACGTCCTTTAATCCGTCCCGATTTTGTCAGTCCGTCGTAATGGCGCATCAGCAGGTGACTTTCAATTTGCTGCAACGTATCGAGCACTACCCCAACGAGGATAAGCAATGAAGTTCCCCCGTAAAAATAGGCGAACTGCTGATTGATACCCATCAACATGGCAAATGCTGGCAGAATAGTAATCAGTCCCAGGAAAATCGAACCCGGAAGTGTAATTCGCGACATAATGGTGTCGAGAAATTCCACCGTCTTTTTTCCGGGTTTAACGCCAGGAATAAAGCCACCGTTTTTCTTCATGTCTTCGGCCATTTGTGTAGGATTGATGGTAATTGCCGTATAAAAATAGGTAAAAGCAACTACCAGCAGAAACTGCACAAAATTGTACCAAAACCCGGTAATGTTA